>JBLHOX010000023.1:0-15644 GCA_047623725.1 Dokdonia sp.
ATTAACGTACAGCTTATATATTCAAAATAAGAAGGTGAACTTTTATGTAGTTACTCCTTCTATAGATTCTTTAGGTTCTGGAAGTATCTCCATAAAGTAATATACAATACCACCGATACCATTTGCTAGTATAATGACTAAAATCCAGATCAATTGACCGTTATTTTGACTTTTAAGCTTTGGGTTTTTAGTAACGTGTATAATATGTATAATTAAAGAAGCTAGCCCAGAAATTAGTAGTAATATCATAAACATCATGGCCATGCCAAAACCAGCCATAAAGTTGGCAGGCATTTCTTGATTTGTTGTTGTACTACTATTGGTAGATATCTCACTAAACGCCCCCATAAAGATGAAGACGAAAGAAATGATATATCCAATAAAACAAAGAATAGGCATAAAAGTAATGATGCCTATTCCTATTTTTTGTGATTTTGATAATTTCATGAGACTACTCAGATTCCGTAGGTGTTGCTTTTTCTATGGTAATTGTAAGTTCTTCACTCTTTTTATCTAAGTCCATTAGAATGGAGTCACCTTGCGTAAGTTTAGCTGTAATGATTTCTTCGGCTAGTGCATCTTCAATGTATTTTTGAATGGCACGTTTTAGCGGTCTTGCTCCATATTCTTTATCAAAACCTTTATCACTTATATAATCTTTTGCAGCATCTGTTAGTGTAAGATCATATCCAAGGTCTTTGATACGAACAAATAGCTTTGCAAGCTCTATATCTATGATTTGATGAATATGTTTTCTTTCTAATGCATTAAACACGACTACATCATCTATACGGTTTAAGAATTCAGGTGCAAATGCTTTTTTAAGTGCATTATGAATCACACTTTTTGCATTTTCATCTATTTGATTTTTACGAGTAGAGGTTCCGAATCCAACACCTTGACCAAAGTCTTTTAATTTACGAGCACCAATATTTGATGTCATAATGATGATGGTGTTTCTAAAATCAATCTTACGTCCTAAAGAATCTGTCAAGAATCCATCATCCAGCACTTGGAGTAACATATTAAATACATCTGGGTGTGCTTTCTCAATCTCATCTAGTAATATAACAGCATACGGTTTTCTGCGTACTTTTTCTGTAAGTTGTCCTCCTTCTTCATATCCTACGTATCCTGGAGGTGCTCCTACTAATCTAGAGATTGCAAATTTCTCCATATACTCACTCATGTCTATACGTATGAGAGCATCTTGATTATCAAATAACTCATTAGCGAGTACTTTGGCAAGTTGTGTTTTTCCAACTCCTGTCTGTCCTAAGAAAATAAAAGAACCGATAGGTTTATTAGGATCTTTCAGTCCAGCACGATTACGTTGTATGGCTTTGGCAACTTTTGCGACAGCTTCATCTTGACCTACCACATTCTTCTTTATGGAAGCAGGTAAGTCTGCAAGTTTATTACTTTCTGTTTGTGCAATACGATTTACAGGAATTCCTGTCATCATACTTACGACATCGGCAACATTATCTTCAGAAACCTCTTCTTTATGAAGTTTTGAATCCTCTTCCCAACGTTCTTGTGCTATAGAAAGTTCTTTTTCCAAATTCTTCTCATCGTCACGTAGCTTTGCAGCTTCTTCATACTTCTGTTTCTTTACAACAGTCGTTTTAAGTTCGCGTACTTCTTCTAGTTTACTTTCTAATTCTAAAATCTTTTTAGGAACATCAATATTTGTAATATGAACACGAGAACCAGCTTCATCTAAAGCATCAATCGCTTTGTCTGGTAGGAATCGATCCGTCATATATCTATTTGTAAGCTTCACACATGCCTCGATCGCATCATCAGTATACGTTACATTGTGATGTTCTTCGTATTTGTCTTTAATATTTTGAAGAATTTCTATGGTTTCCTCTACAGTTGTAGGCTCAATAATTACTTTTTGGAAACGGCGTTCTAGCGCACCATCTTTCTCAATATGCTGTCTAAACTCATCTAGTGTTGTAGCTCCTACACATTGTATTTCGCCTCGAGCGAGTGCAGGTTTAAACATATTAGACGCATCTAGTGATCCTGTCGCACCACCAGCACCTACAATTGTGTGAATCTCATCTATAAAAAGAATAATATCATCATTCTTTTCTAGCTCATTCATCACAGCTTTCATACGTTCTTCAAACTGTCCTCTATATTTTGTACCAGCTACTAAGCTTGCAAGATCAAGAGTGACCACTCTTTTGTCAAAAAGAATACGTGATACTTTACGTTGTACAATACGTAGCGCAAGTCCTTCTGCAATGGCAGATTTACCTACACCAGGTTCTCCAATAAGTAGCGGATTATTTTTTTTACGTCTACTCAAAATTTGAGAAACACGTTCTATTTCTTTTGTTCTACCAACCACGGGATCAAGTTTTCCTTCTTCTGCCATTACAGTAAGGTCTCGTCCAAAGTTATCTAGAACTGGAGTTTTACTTTTCTTAGTTCCTTTTGAAGTCGCTGCATTTCCAAATGGATTTTCTTTTTCTCCTTCGTTTCCTGAGTCTTGGTCATCGCTAAATGATTCAGATTTTATAGGTTCTATATAATCTTCCTCTTCGTTTGCCATCATAAGCTTAAATTGGTCTTTTACATTATCATAATCTACCTTAAGTCTGTTTAATAACTTTGTGGTAGGGTCGTTTTCATTGCGAAGTATGCACAGTAATAGGTGTGCTGTATTTATAGACGAGCTTTGAAATAATTTTGCTTCCAAAAACGTGGTTTTTAGGGCACGTTCAGCTTGTCTTGTTAAGTGTAAATTCTTTTTATCATTCCCTTGTAAACTACTATTAGGATTTGCGGGACTCAGGATTTCTACCTTACGTCGTAGGTGCTCCAAATCTATATGTAAAGCACTTAATATATTAATAGCCTTACCACTACCATCTCTAAGTAGTCCAAGTAGTAAATGTTCTGTTCCTATAAAGTCGTGACCTAGTCGTAAAGCTTCTTCTTTACTGTAGGCAATTACGTCTTTTACTCTAGGTGAAAAATTATCATCCATAATTTCTATCTCCTTACGTTCATTGTAAATTTAAGCATTCTTCTTCAAAAATCATTCCGCATGCTATAGTTAGTAGCTAATAGACAAAATAACTGACAGTCTGCCAAGTATATTGCATGGTAGTTATTAAAAATACGTTGTTAAATATTGTTAATAAAAAGTATGCTTTCGCGAAAGCGTATAGCCCTTAAAACCTTTTAAAATCGGTATATTGCTAGCTACTAAAATTGACATAAAAATTTAATCAATCTATATATGGCAGGAGGAGAAAAACTGATCTCAATCAATATTGAGGACGAAATGAAATCAGCGTACATCGATTATTCGATGTCGGTCATTGTGTCACGTGCTTTACCTGATGTAAGAGATGGTCTTAAACCTGTGCACCGTAGAGTATTATACGGAATGCATGAATTAGGTATACGTGCAACGGGCGCTCATAAGAAATCTGCAAGAATCGTAGGAGAGGTATTAGGAAAGTATCACCCGCATGGAGATACCTCTGTATATGATGCCATGGTTCGTATGGCTCAAGAGTGGAGTTTACGATACATGCTTGTTGATGGACAAGGAAACTTTGGATCTGTAGATGGTGATAGTCCAGCTGCAATGCGTTATACAGAAGCGCGTATGCGTAAGATATCTGAGGATATGCTTGCAGATATTGATAAAGATACCGTAGATCATCAACTTAACTTTGATGATACACTAGAAGAACCAAAAGTATTGCCTACTAGAGTACCTGGTTTACTTATTAATGGTGCCTCTGGTATTGCTGTAGGTATGGCAACTAATATGCCTCCCCATAACCTTACTGAAGTCGTAGATGGCATCATTGCTTATATCGGGAATAACGATATAGAGATTGAGGAGCTTATGGAACATGTAAAAGCCCCAGATTTTCCTACCGGAGGAACGATCTATGGTTATGAAGGTGTACGTGAAGCATTTAAAACGGGGCGTGGGCGTATCGTGATGCGTGCCAAAGCGACTATAGAAGAAGTAAAAGGTCGTGAGTGTATTATCGTTACTGAGATTCCATATCAAGTGAATAAAGCTGATATGATCAAGAAAACGGCAGATATGATCAACGATAAGAAGATCGACGGTATTTCTGCTATACGTGATGAGTCCGATAGAAATGGGATGCGTATTGTATATGTATTAAAAAGAGACGGGATTCCTAATATTGTTTTAAATACCTTATATAAGTACACCGCTTTACAGTCTTCCTTTAGTGTGAATAATATTGCACTAGTGAATGGTAGACCAGAAATGCTCAACCTGAAAGACATGATCCTTCACTTTGTGGAGCATCGTCATGTGGTAGTGGTACGTAGAACAAAATACCTACTTAGAAAAGCAGAAGAGAGAGCACATATCCTTGAAGGATTAATTATCGCTTCTGATAATATAGATGAAGTAATTGCCATTATAAGAGGAAGTTCTAATGCAGATGAGGCAAAAGCAAACCTTATAGAACGCTTTAAACTTTCAGAAATACAGTCAAAGGCGATTGTTGAGATGCGACTTCGTCAGTTAACAGGTCTAGAACAAGACAAGTTACGTGGAGAGTATGATGATATCATGAAGACTATAGATGACTTAAAAGATATCTTAGCTAGTAAAGAGCGTCGTATGAACATCATTAAAGAAGAGCTTCTAGAAGTTCAAAATAAATATGGTGATGAGCGTCGTTCTATTATTGAATATGCTGGTGGTGATGTAAGTATTACAGATCTTATTCCTGATGAAAAAGTGGTGATTACCATTTCTCACGCAGGATACATAAAACGTACTTCACTTACCGAATATAAAACTCAAAATAGAGGAGGCGTAGGACAAAAAGCATCTACAACTCGTAATGAGGATTTCTTAGAGCATCTGTTTGTAGGAACCAATCATCAATATATGTTGTTCTTTACGCAAAAAGGAAAATGTTTCTGGATGCGCGTGTTTGAAATTCCAGAAGGAAGTAAGACATCAAAAGGAAGAGCTATCCAAAACCTGATTAATATAGAGCAGGATGATAAAGTAAAAGCTTTTGTTACTACAAATGATCTTAAAGATGAGGAGTATGTAAATAGCAACTACATTATCATGGCTACTAAGAAAGGACAAGTGAAGAAAACATCGCTTGAGCAATATTCTCGTCCTAGAACCAATGGTATTAATGCTATTACTATAAAAGACGGTGATGAGTTATTAGAAGCAAAACTTACCAATGGAGAAAGTCAAGTGATGATAGCAGTGAAGTCTGGTAAGGCAATTCGATTTGAAGAAAGCAAAACTAGGCCTATGGGTAGAGGAGCTTCTGGTGTTCGTGGCATAACTCTTGCAAATGAGAATGATGAAGTAGTAGGAATGGTTTCTGTTAATGATATAGAAAGTAATATTCTAGTTGTTTCAGATAAAGGATATGGTAAGCGTAGTAGTCTAGAAGATTATCGAATTACAAATCGTGGAGGAAAAGGTGTGAAAACTATTTCTGTAACAGATAAGACAGGAGAGTTAGTTGCTATTAAAAATGTAACAGATGAGGATGATCTTATGATTATTAATAAATCAGGGATTGCGATTCGTATGGCAGTTGCAGATCTACGAGTGATGGGTAGAGCGACACAAGGAGTACGACTCATTAACTTAAAAGGAAATGATTCTATTGCAGCTGTAGCCAAAGTTAAGCATGAGGAAGATGAAATAATAGATGAAGATGATCTTGAAGTAGCAGAAGATGATACTACAGCAACAACCGAAGAACAAACAGATTCAACTCCAAACACAAATACTTCTGAAGAAGAAGAATAAATAATGAAATAAATAGGGGTTGGATAAATTTTAATTAATTTTATAATCCCTTAATATTAAAAAATAGATAATGAAAACTAAATTTTTATTTGTAATAGCACTTGCTTTTGGTATCTCAGCATTTGCTCAAAAGAAAGAAGTAAAAGCCATTCAGAAAGCAATCAAAAGCGGAAGCTATGGTGAAGCAAAAAATCTTGTTGGAGCTGCAGAAGCTCTCATAGGATCTATGGATGATAAAACAAAAGAAAACTTTCTACTAGCAAAAGCAAAAGCCTATCTAGGTGTTGATAATAAGAATGCTGATGATTTAAAAGTAGCAATAGAAGCTTATAATGAGCTCAAAGACACTAAGTATAATACTGAAGCAGAAGCGGGTATTTCTAATGTGATAGTTGCTATGATAAACTCTGCTATAGAAGACCAAAATAAGCTAAATTATACAAGTGCTTCTACAAAACTTGCCGATGCTTATAACTATAGTAAAAAAGATACTTTATATCTATATTTTGCAGCATCAAACTCTGTGAATGGTAAAGACTATGATACTGCTTTAAAGCATTATCATAAGCTTACAGAGCTTAAATTTTCTGGAATAGAAACTTTTTACTTAGCAACAAATGTAGAAACCAGTGAAGAGGAAAGAATACCTTCTAAACAGGAAAGAGATCTTAAGGTAATAGGTGCGACACACATTAACCCTAGAGATGAACTGAGTGAATCTAAACGAGGAGAGATTGCAAAGAATATCGCATTAATCTATATGTCTCAAGGGAAAAATGAAAAAGCCTTAGAAGCAATGACTTCAGCGCGTACTGAAAATCCAGATGACATTATGCTCATACGTTCTGAAGCAAATATATACTTAGAAATGAATCAATTGGATAAGTATAAAGAAACGATGAAACAAGTTCTTGAAAAAGATCCTAATAACCCTGAAATTTATTACAACTTAGGAGTAGGTGAAGATAAGCTAGGAAATAATACAGAAGCAATTGCATATTATGAAAAAGCAATCTCGTTAAACCCAAAATATTCTGCAGCTTACAATAATATTGGAGCACTTATTTTAGGAGGAGAGAAGACTGTTGTTGATGAGATGAATAATCTTGGGACATCAAATGCTGATTATAAAAAATACGATGAGCTTAAAGAAAAGCGTCAGAATATATACAAACAAGCAGCTCCTTATCTAGAAAAAGCATTAGAGAACCGTTCTGATGAAAAAGACTCAGCACGTTCATTAGAGTTAGCCCGTACATTATACGGTATCTATCAGCAATTAGGAGAAACTTCTAAAGCAGATGAGATGAAAGCTAGAATTGAAACATTAGATGAAGGGAATTAAAAACACTTCATTTAAAATATATCAAAACCCAACTAGTAATAGTTGGGTTTTTTGTTTCTAATGTTTTGAGTAAAATATGCAAGTTTGAATGCCTTGTAATGTATACTGTAAAACAAGATGAATCAGTATGAGTACGCTTTCGCGAAAGCATACTAAACCAGCATCAATGTTTTGTATAACCATATTTCTGGACTACACATAAACTCAAAATAAAAGACCGCCTAAATGGTTTTTAGACAGTCTTTTTTCTCTATATAATTTTTTATAGCTTTACTTAATCATAAGCTTTTGAGTGATCGTAGTACTATCAGATTGAATCTGTATAAAATACATTCCTTTTGCTAGAACAGTAGTATCAATAACTTTAGAACCCGTAAAATCTTGAAGCGTGATTGTCTTTATCAGTTTTCCCTGTATATCAACAATCGTTAGTTGCTGTAATTGCATCTGTCCTGCATAGGAAAGTGTAAACTGATCTGTGGCAGGGTTAGGGTAGAGGGTTACGCTTTCGCGAAAGCTAATATCTTCTACACCCAATACATCACGTTCTTGGAATACGATCGTAAAACGTTCTGGCTGTATGCCTCTTTGTGCTGTAAAATTGTAATCACCTTCTTTTAAGTTTGTCACCGAGTTGGTAAGATGATCGATTAAGAATACAGGTGTATTTGTGATATTGATTCCTTCAAAATCATGAATGCTAATCGTGTAGGTTTCTTCTGTTTCAACAGTTGTAGAAAACCCTAATGTCAGTTCTATTTCTGGATCAAAAACTTCGCGTCCTTGAATGGCTAATTGCTCTCCTGTCTCTAAGGTGGTGAATAGGGAAATAAATGTTCCTAAACGCACACTATCATACCCAGGATCAAAACCAGGTGTCGCTTGTGGGATGAAGCCTACAGCCGTTTGCGATACCGCATCTTCATATGCACTGGTCGTTAAGTTGAACCATATGAGATCTGTATCAGTAGTTTCTGCCGAACGTAAATCGTCGTTATTCCCCGCCACACGAATGCTATTGGTAAAGGTAACAGGCGTGTTACTCATCGCTTGTGCTTGGTCTGCTTTGATGGCAAACCCTTGACCAGAAGCCATAAACTGTCCAGGTAATGTCCCACCATTGACTGCCAAAATACCTACTAATGCATTACGGATGGAAATATCATTCATAGAGAAATTACTAGAACCAAACCCTGGCAAATCTCCACTAGGATTTGTAATATGTTCCCAGTAATACACTTCATTTACAGCATCATTACCCGTAATAAAGGTGGTTACATTTATAGCCGATGCATACGGGTTTCCTAACAGGTTATAATTGTTGGTCGTTTCTGGACCATTGTATTGTATAGGAACGGTAATCGTTCCTGAGTTCAATGTTCCTTCATCATACGTTAGATTATAAGGAACTTCAGGCGTATCATCTTCAGGAGAAGGGAAGACCAATAATCCTATACCTGCGTCTGGTAAGTCTCTAGTTCCTGTATATTCATCTAAATAATCAAGATTGTCATCCAGAAAGTTTTCGGCGCCATCAAATTCTGGAAATTCCATGGGATCTACATCAAAAGGCACAAAATTAGCTGGGATGATCCCAAAAACAGCACGCGCATTTCCATATACCTGATCTCTAGTTTCACCACTCATAGGACTACTCAAGGCGATAAAATTACGCCCTGCAACCGAAGGAGTTGTTTTTGTAACATTGATATTTCCGTTATTGATCGTGACAGCATCTTCTGCTACTTGTACGAGACTTCCTTGGTTTGCTACATTGATAGTACCTTCTACGGTAATCCCATTTTCTATTTCTATAAAATTTCCTGCCGTAATAGTTAAGGTAGCATCACTAGACACGATCAAAGAACAAGCACTAATATCTCCAAGACCCATTGTTGCCGTATCATAATTTTCATCAATAATAGCTTCCATCGTTGCATCTGGCGTTCCATTATCCCAACCTCCAGCAATGGTATATCTGGTGGTTGTAAAACAGGTTTTAAATCGTATCCAATTTAAATTGAAATTAGAAGCTGTAACTTCAAAAGTTAACGTCTGTTCTCCTTCTGGTAATGAAAATACACTAGATGTAAACGTCTTGTACATATTGAAGTTATTAGATCTTGGAGAAAAGAGTGTTGTTGTTAACTCGTCTTCATTCTCATTTAGAACTTTCATTTCTCCATCAGAAAAATCACCAGAAACTCTATAATCTAAGACAAAGTCTGCTCCACCAGCTCCAACAGTCACATCGTATTGTAACTGATCTCCAACTTGTAAGAATCCTAAAGCGGTACCGCCAGCATCTTCACCTTGCGTAGTAAGTAATTCTCTGACATCATTGTCTGTAGTACCATCATCAAAAATAATAATACGAGCAACCTCAGCTTCAATTAATCTGGGGATTTCCCAATAGCTAGAAACTGTTATTGGAAATATCACTTCTTGACCATCTGATGTAAATGCTGTAATCTCGACTTCCCCAGCAGTACTGAAGGTAGTAATTATACCATCTTGATCTACAGCTGCTATTTGTGGTAAATTAGATTCCCAAGTAATGAGCGCATTTACAGGAGCTACAATCACGTTAAGTTCTTGTTGCGTGTCTAAGTTCATAGTTGACTCATAATTCTCATCTCGTTCTAAACTTGTGACTACTTCTGGAAAATCACCTAACATACCATCCATAATAGTAGCAGTTCCTAATGTGAGCCAACCATCCAGATCAGCATCTTGTGTTCCATTTGCAAAACGGACTGGTTTTGCGTTTGGGTATATTTTAGGAGTGCCATTTGGTAGTGTAATACCTTCACTCAAAGGATTTACAATACGTATCATAAAGGTATACTCACCGTCGTCTAGACTTTCTGTAGAAATAAATGTGCGCTTATTATCATCAGTACTGGGTAAAATCTTATTGAGATTCCAAGTGCTAGAAGTACCAAGAGATACAAATCCATCATCTGCGGTGTCTTCTGTGTCGTTGGTATCCAGATATCCAAACTCAATATCCCAATTTGCATACATGGGGGCGATTCCTGTATTTTGAATATTCACTTCGACAGCTGGGTTTGTATCAAAGGCAGACACATTAAATTCATTAACGTAAAATGTATACCCCATTTTTTTGGTAGCCTTTATGGCATTATCCCAAAACGTCTGATTAGACAGTCCTTGGTAAGGAAGTACTTCAATATCCCCTGTGGCTTGATGATTTTCTCCTTCTAAACCAATAGTATAGTCTTGCAACATATAATTTTGAAAAATAAAGGTAGGATGCGTTTGCTCAAAAACGTCTTCTACATTTTGTGGTACTTCTATCCCACCTGTACGGTCTGGATCTCCTATCACAGTATAGTTAAAGTCATTTTCAGGGCTTAATTCCCCCATATTCTTCCTTGTAATATAGGATCCATTTCTCCTCCTATGATATGATTCTTCCAGTTCTGATCTACATTAAAACGCTTCAAGAGTGGGGAGAAAAAGTAATTAAATTGAGGATCATCAGAAAGTGAAGCGCCAAAATACAATCCATCACTATACCCAACAGATTCAGATTTTGGAAGGTCAGGAACTCTCGCTACAAGATTTGTAGCTGTAAAAGCACCTTGGTATGCATCTATAATCCTTCCTTGATTAAGATCATTCATTTCCCAATCTACCGCTTGCAGTCCTAGATTTGTTTGAGTATCATCTACAAGGTCCTGAATGTATATGCTTCCAGAGCCTAAATCCCATTCTCCAAAAATACCGTACATCCCATAATGTATGATGAACATACGATCATCTCCATTATACCTGAGACCTAACTCCGTAATTAATGCGACCATAGCATCTACTAGAACAGTATCATTATAATCTACTACCATCGATGGATTTCCAGCATTATCTGTCATAGATAATGGAAAAACATGTTCGTTTACATCAGTAACTTGATCTTCAATATTTCTGTTTCCTTGATAATAAAGTCTTCTAACCTCACTTAAAAAATCAGGAAGATCATATTGCGCTCCTTTATACGCTTGTAATACACGAGCAGGTTGTATTGGGGTTACTCCATCTTCTTCTAGTTCAAAATCTTCATAATAATCATCTATCAACGGATTAATCAATTCACCGTTATCTATATTTATCTGAATCATGGAAAAACGACCCGCTTGGGCTTGCTCTTCAAGAAATGTATCAATAGCTCCAAATTCAAAACCACCTGCATCATCTACAAGTTCTCCGTAGGTAAACGTTTCGTTTGAAATACTGTGAGGGAACTCATTATTTGAACCAAAATTTGCAGCAATCCCTTTTAATGGATTAAGTTCTAGATTAGGTTGATCTTGTTCATACTCCAAGGGCTCCCAACTTTGGGCTTGTAAGGAAAGCCCAAAGGAAAGCATTAGTAAAAAAATGTAGTTTTTCATAGGTGTTAGGATTTAATTGGTGTAATAATAGGACTTACTTAAAGTAAGTACTGCAATATCATAACTATTAAATATTGATTTAGTTAACGGATGTTAAGCAGTGTTACTATTTTTTTTTAACAAATGTAGAAGAACCCTATAATTAAGCTTCACGCCTAGGGGTGAAATAGTACACTGGAGTTTACACAGAGCTTGTTGAAGTCCGAAAACGATAAAAAAATAATATATTATTAAAGAGTATTACGCACTTTTAGAGCGTTTTATAGAATCTGTGAGGAGTGATATTTTTTTATACTTTGTTTCTTTAATTTCAAAGTAATCATACATTCTTCTTAGGGAAGAACCAATGCCATCGACACTCATAAATGCTTTTTCTGCAATTTCTTTATTGGGAATTACGGGGTCTTCAAGGATAATAGTGAGAACAGTCCAATCGGTTTCATTAAGCTTTCTCCCTATAGATTCTTGTATTTTTTCTCGATTCAGTTCAAAGGTAGTTGAGTTAACAAGAAGATTTGATTTCTCAGCATTTTTAAGGCTTTCTAGTTCTTCTAGGAGCGCGTCTCTTTTTTTACTGTTTTTTATATTCTTTGATCTGAAATATAAAACGATCCCTATAATTAAAAGGATAGAGACTCCAATAATAAAAAAGTTACTTTTTAACTGTTTTAGTTTAAGCGCTGCTTGTGCTCTTTCACTTTCAAGTTTGTTTTCATAGAGCTGTACCTCAAAGTCATTTTTAACGGCCTCTCTAACTACGGCAAAACTGCTTTGCTCTATTTGTATACTGTCACGATATAGCGTATTAAGCTCATACATCTCGAGTGACAAGCTCATTTTATTTTGAGCTTTATAACATGTATAGAGTAATTGGTAAACGTCTTTTTTTGTTTTTTTACTCGTTCCTGTAGGTAATTGAGCCAAAATAGCTTCTGCTTGCCGTGTTGCCTCATCAACGTTGGTTTCAAAGGTTACTTGGGCGATGATGAGAAGAGACTGGATGACCTCCCACTTCTGATCAAGAACGCTACCTTTTTCTAATCCTTTTTTAGCATACGTATGCGCCAGATTTGCCTGGCCAGACTTTTGATATACCTCAGCTATATTATTGTAACATATCGCTTCAAAAATAATTTCATTTACTGATTGAAAAATGGTTAGTGATTTTTCAAAGGAAGCAATCGCTTCATCATATTTTTCTTGTAGTAATTGTATCGAACCAATATTTAGAAATAGCAATCCTATTTTTCGATTTTGAACATTATTTTTCTCAAAGATGGAAAGAGATTTGTAATAATATTCTAATGCAAGATCATAATTGCCTATTACTTGATAAATAGCACCTAAGTTATTTAACATCCGGGCTTCTCCCTTTTCATTTTTTTGGTCTTGAAAAACTTTCAAAGCCGCAGCATAGTGTTGCGTGGCTTTTTGATAATTTTTTTGTCTACTAAAAACATTCCCTATGTTACCTTGAATCGTAGAGGTTAAAACCGAGTTGTTTAATGGGTTTGCTAAAGTGGCTGCTTTCGTATAAAAATCCTTGGCTACATCATTGTCGCCTTTAGAGAAATATATAATCCCTTTATGGTTTAATGCCCAAACCATTTGCTCAACAGCATTCTTTTCTTGAGCTAACTCATAATGATACGCTGTTACGATGAGCGTTGAATCTGGTTGAGAATAGGTATAAAGATCATAATATGCATCAATGGCTTTGAATCTAATAGAATCAAGCTCGTTCTTATTTTCCCAAACTAGCTTTAGAGAATCTCCTTTACTCTGGGAATAGGAGTTGTTTATAAAGGATATATATAAAAGTAAAAATAGGGAGGCTCTTATAATCAATTTCTTACAGTTTTTTAAGTTTCTATAGTACACATGTACTTGATATCTAGTAGTATTCTCATGTCATAAAGGATACTATAATAGAGGTATTTCGTGTGTAAAAACGATAACAAGGTAGGCTAAATGTTTTAAATTATAAATTAATAATAACGTATTTAATGAGGACAAATTTTAATACTATTTACGATGATAAACGCTGTACATATGAATCATTTCAAGTAACTGTTTTTTTCTTTCAGAAAGATAATCTCTTTACCATTATTTACACTAAATTTTGTTTGTAACGTTTCTCGTTTATGTAGTTTTTGTAAAAACACTTCTAGATGTAAATGGGGACCTGTGCTCCAACCTGTATGACCACTGTAGCCTATCAATTGTCCTTGTGTTACTATATCACCTACAACCACATCTGCACCCTGTTGCTTGAGATGTGTATACTCTGCAAAAGTGCCATCTGGCTGATAGATGATAATGAGATTATTATATTGCTTACATTCTTTCGTACCACAATTTTGATTGTGTTTTTCAACAATTTTGGTAACGATTCCATCTCGTATGGCATGCACTTCAGCACCTATAGGCATATCAAAATCTAACGCATTTTTAGAATGATGAGAGAAGGTGCCATTATAACCTTGGTGTACTTTATAGGATTGCGCTTTCGCAAAAGGTAAATCATATACATATTCACTATCATAGTGATCTTTTGTATCATCTCCATAATTCACCCAAGACTTGTAAGAGAACTTATATCCTTTACTTTTTTGAGCAATACTAAGTTGTGTGACCACTTGTTTTTTTTGACGCGGCTGTATCACATAGACACTATTATTATCTTCAGGTATTGTGAGATTCGTAAGGGTGAATTCTAACTTGACACTTACGGGACAAAACTCATTATTATCAGCATATATTACATACCCAGTATCTGTTTTTTCATAATACACGTTTACATCATGTTTTGCATATGCTATAGTTGATACACAAATTAAAAATAGGATAAGGTATGTTCTCATAGGGATGTACGTTAGTACGTTATAACTTCTTTATGATACGTTCTATTGTTTTCCAATTTCTAGTAGTGATATCTTTACCATATGTTTTCTCTAAAAGGCTCATGGCTTTTGGTGTTTGAGAAATTGATAGATCTAATATGCTCAGAATAGTCTTCTCTCTTTTTTCTATAATTCGATAGGAGTTATCAAGACTACTATATGGAATGGTGATATCTGAAGTTGTAGAAGTTTTATGCTCTTTTAAAAATGAGACATAGAAGCGTATATCTTTAGTCAAAGTATTATTTTTAAAGGGATCACTTTCGTGAAAACGAACGATGTAAGAAGCCTCTCTTATACAAGTAGGGACAGGAAAACCAAATGTGCTCTCTAGTCTGGCCTCCATATTTTTTTCTATGTCTTTTACATCCTGTACTTCAGCATCAAAAATAACATTTCCAGAATTTAATATCGTGATGATATCTGTATATCCCAATGGCGCTAATGTTACTTTGAGATCTGCCATGGGTAGTTTGTGATGACCACCTACGTTGATTCCTCTTAGAAAAGCAATATATTTTTTTGTAGTTTTTTGTTTAGTCATATCTGTAAACGTTCCCTTTTTAGTGCCTCTTTACAATCAAGAAATAAGCAGTATAAGGTACTTAAAATAAGTGGACATTTTTATTTTGGATTTAAATGTGGGCATAATTCCATGAGATTACCAATAGATTCTTCAGCTGCTTTTGAAATTAAATCTCTTGATGTAGAAAGGGAATATATGTTTTCCTGCCCTCTTTTTGTATCCCCTAGAAGTGTTTGATAAGACATGATACGATCTCCTACAACACGTCCACAAAGCGCTCTTGCGTCATCTATGTTTGCTAAAGGCAACGATGTCACAAATATATTTTTAGCAGCCAATTCTTTTGAAGCCATCGTATTTGCGATGATCAATTGATGAACATTTTCTGTAGAAAGCGTCCATTGCGCACTGATGACCACGTATAACTTTTCCCACTCTTCTTCTCCAACGAGTGTTTTCCATTTCTCTAGTGTTGTAGTAAAAGCAGCTACTTGAATATCGGCGGCTAGAGATTGTAAAAAACCGAGCTCCTCATTAATAGAATTTGCTGCTATTGAGTACGCTTCAATCGTAAACGTTTTATCATCTATAAACTGGGTACTTAACTCGCTCATCCTTTTAAGAATCGCATGAAGGTTTT
>JBLHOX010000024.1:0-15592 GCA_047623725.1 Dokdonia sp.
TTAAGAAATACTATGCTAGTGAGCCTTTGTTTAGTCAAAGTAAAATAGTAACATCTGTCTATAATCAAGGGTATGAAGGTTCATTAAGTACAGAAATGATCAATAAGATTGCTTTTGACGGAATTGACCCTGAAAGTATTTCAGAATTAAAAGACCCTACATACGAAAATCTTATGAAGGTTGTTATTAAAAATTCGGATGCTGCTATTATAGGTTCGTCAGAATTACATGAAAATCTGGCTAAAATACTTAATACATCTAAAATTCCTGTTTTGTCGTACAAAAAGAAAGAGGAATTCCCACAAGCGTACGAAGAATTTTATACTACCAAAGTACTAGATTAAAAAAGACTATGAAGATTTATAATTATATAAGAAAAGGCCTAGTAGCCTTAATCTTTGTGTTTGCGTGTATTGCTTGCGAAGAAGATTTGGGAGAAGTTGGAACTGGTATTGTAGGTGAAGTAAACTTTGAAACATTTCAGGTTGATGACTTAGCAGTGGTTGCTTATAGTATGGACTATCCAGAGGGAGTTCAAACGAATGGTGTGCCAGTAGGGGTATTAGGTGTTTATAATGATCCTGTGTATGGAAAAACAACAGCTTCATATTTATCTCAAATGAGACTCTCTAGAACGAATCCAGATTTTGGAGACAATGCAGTGCTTGATAGTGTAATATTTACACTTCCATACTTTGCTAGACAAGTAGAAGTAGATGAAGAAGGAAATAATACGTATGAGTTAGATTCTGTATTTAGCAATACAGGTGGAATTACACTGTCTGCATATAGATCAAACTTTTTTTTAAATGATCTTGATCCAAGTACAAATTTTGAAGACCCTGAAATTTATTTTTCTAATGATGTTCCAACGTTTCAAGGTGTAGAAAGTGATTTACTTTTTCAAGTGACCGACTTTGTGCCAGAAGCTGATGAGATCATATTAACAGCAGTAACTTTTGATGAGGATGGAGAGCCAATTTTAGATCAAGAAGATAATGTAGTTAAAGAGTTTTCTGAGCGTATCTCACCTGCGTTAAGATTAGAACTTGATACCGCGTATTGGAATACAAATATTCTTCAGAGAGAAGGAGAAGATGTGCTTTTAAATATAAATACGTTTAATGATTATTTTAGAGGTATTTACCTAAAAGCAGAAGACACCGATAGTAATGGAAATTTATTCCTATTTGATTTTAATCAAGCAAATGTCACACTTTACTACAGTTTTGAAGGAGATGATGACTCTGCAGAACCAGGAGATCCTACTAATGATGGATTTGGAGATATTACTTTGAACTTTGGCGGAGTTAATGTCATAAATTATCAAAATCAATTTGATCCTCCTATCTCAGATGCTATCTCAAATGCTGATTCTGATAATGGAGAAGACAATTTGTATTTAAAAGGAGGAGATGGTAGTCTTGCAATCATAGAGCTTTTTGGGCCAGATTTTGATGGAGATGAAGTTGCAGACCAATTGGAAGTACTACGTAGTTGTAGTAATATTATTATTAATGAAGCCAATCTAACATTTTATGTAGATCAAGATGATTTGGGAGCTGGTGGAGGTGCATTAGAACCAGAAAGACTTTTTATAGTTGATTTTGATAATAATAGTTTATTGTTTGATGGCATTATAGATAATACTTCAGGAATTAATGGTCCTGTTAATACGAGAACGAATCACTTGGGAAGACTTGTAAGAGAAGTAGAAGGAGATGAGTCAAGTTTGGGACAGAGTTATAGAATAAGAATTACACAGCACGTAAATAATATTATTAAAAACGATTCTACAAACGTACGTTTGGCGCTGGCAGTATCACAAAATGTAAATATTGATAATACAGCTATTATAGCAGGTACTGGCAATATAGACGATGCTCGAAGAACACCAGTCTCCAGTGTGATTTCTCCAGAAGGAACTATTCTTCATGGTAATTTGAGTGCTGATGAAGCCAAGAAATTAAAATTAAGAATATTCTACACACTAACAGAAGATATAGACCCGAACAGTCCTTGTGGTCAAATACTAGGTTTAGATAATTAAATAATTGAATAACATATAGTAGTATGTGCGGAATTGTTGGTTACATAGGGTATAGAGATGCTTATCCTATTATTTTACAAGGATTACAACGTCTTGAGTATAGAGGGTATGATAGTGCTGGAATAGCACTTTATGATGGTAAAAACCTTAAAGTATCAAAAACAAAGGGTAAAGTTGAAGATTTAAAAAAACGGTTAGAAAGTGAGATTTCTACAGATGGATCTATAGGTATAGGCCATACAAGATGGGCTACTCATGGAGTTCCTAATGATGTAAACTCTCATCCACATCTTTCTAATTCTGGAAACTTAGTTATCATACATAATGGAATCATAGAAAATTATGATCCGTTACGTAAAGAGCTTATTAATAGAGGATATACATTTACGTCAGATACAGATACAGAAGTATTGGTCAATTTGATTGAGGATGTAAAGATAAAAGAAGGTGTTAAGCTGGGAAAAGCTGTTCAGATAGCTCTTAATCAAACGATAGGAGCTTATGCTGTAGCAGTGTTTGATAAAACAAAGCCTAATGAAATTGTAGTGGCTCGTTTAGGAAGCCCGCTAGCAATAGGTGTAGGTGAAAATGAGTTTTTTATTGCCTCAGATGCAACCCCTTTTATAGAATATACAAACAATGCAATCTATCTTGAAGATGGTGAGATGGCTGTTGTTCGTAATCATAAGAAACTAAAGATACGTAAGATTAAAGATGACTCTCTTGTTGATCCATATATTCAAGAGCTTCAATTAAACCTTGAGCAGATAGAAAAAGGAGGTTATGATCACTTTATGCTTAAAGAAATTTATGAGCAACCTGATGCTATTACAGACACCTTTAGAGGGCGTATGCTTGTAGATAAAGGGATCATAAGAATGGCAGGAATTGACGATAATTTAGATAAGTTTTTAAATGCTCGTCGTATTATTATTGTTGCTTGTGGTACTTCTTGGCATGCAGGTCTTGTTGCTGAGTATATTTTTGAAGAATTTGCTCGTATACCTGTAGAAGTAGAATACGCTTCTGAGTTTAGATATAGAAATCCAATTGTTTATAAGGATGATGTTGTTATCGCAATTTCCCAAAGTGGAGAAACTGCAGATACGATGGCTGCCATTAAACTGGCAAAAGCTCAAGGAGCTTTTGTTTTTGGAGTATGTAATGTTGTTGGGTCTTCTATTTCTAGAGAAACACATGCTGGTGCATACACCCATGCTGGACCAGAAATAGGCGTAGCATCAACAAAGGCATTTACAACTCAAATTACCATTCTTACGTTAATAGCCTTAAAATTGGCGAAGCATAAAGGGAAACTTTCAAATTCTGAGTTTAGAGCATATTTACAAGAGCTGGAACGTATTCCTGCAAAAGTAGCGAAAGCTTTAGAATGCAATGAGCAAGCAGAGTATGTAGCATCACAATATAAGGATGCGTCTAACGCATTGTATCTAGGTCGTGGGTATAACTTCCCAGTAGCTTTAGAAGGAGCATTGAAGCTTAAAGAAATCTCTTATATTCATGCTGAAGGATATCCTGCAGCAGAAATGAAGCATGGTCCTATTGCATTAATTGACGAACAAATGCCAGTAGTCGTTATTGCTACAAAAAAAGGGCATTATGAGAAAGTTGTTAGTAATGTAGAAGAAATCAAAGCACGTAGTGGTAAAATAATAGGTATCGTTACCGAAGGTGATGAAGAGGTGAAAAAACTGGCAGATCACGTTATCGAAATACCAGAAACATTAGAGCCATTTACGCCACTTTTAGCTACGATTCCATTACAGTTATTATCATATCATATCGCGGTAATGCTAGAAAAGAATGTAGATCAACCTAGAAACTTAGCGAAGTCTGTTACAGTAGAATAAGCTTACTTGACATATATAATAAACAAATCCCGCATTAAGCGGGATTTGTTGTTTTTAAATAAGAGGGTAATTATTCTTTTATAAACGTTTTGTGGAAGTTAGTACCATTACTGGTTTTTAAGGTAAGGATATAAACACCTTTGCTTAAATTAGAGATATCAATAGAATTATTTTGAAACCCTGTTTCTTTTAATTTTTGTCCTTGTATTGTGTATAAAGAAACACTCTCTATAGTAAAGCTTTGTGGCAACTCTATATTAATAATGTCTTTTGCCGGATTAGGATAAATAGTAAGTCCGTTATCTAGGATATTATCTTTAATAGCGAGTAGTGTATCACAATTGTTAATTAGATCCATCATACTATTATTGATATTTAATCTACCTCCGGTAGTGGTAATTCCTTCAAGAGAAGGATTAGGATCTACATTATTAAGAATTAAATCTCTCACTATTTCTGTTGCAAGCTTCGGATTAGTTAATGCCAAATCTGCAAGCGTTTGACAAGGAGCGCTATAAAGTAAAGCGATTGCACCTGTTACATGTGGTGTTGCTCCAGATGTACCTCCAAACCCTCCATAGCTACTTGTAGATGTTGTAAAAACACCTGTTCCAGGAGCTCCTAGATCTATGGTCTCAAGTCCAAAACCAGCAGAAGTTACTTTAACATCATTTATATTTGTATTGGTGACTGCAATTAAATAGTCACTTGGGCAAGCTGTAGGAACATCTCTTACGACATCTACATTTTGATTGCCATTTATAGTAGCGCCACAACTTAAGATCCCATTTTGCCCTAATGTATCATACATAGCACACCATAATGGCGAATCCTCTGGTTGTCCAAAATCAATACCAAAAGAAGCGTTGGTTGCTACCACAAAAGCACCACTTTCCCCATTGGTTTCGTTGTATAATATTCTGCTTTCTAAAATATAAGAATAGGCTTCTAGAACGATAGCTTCATCGCCACTTGATCCTGAAATAGGCATTACTTTGATGTCCCAGTTTACTCCAGATACCCCAGTTTCATTATTCCCTTTGGCGCCTATAATACCAAAAACTGCGGTACCATGACCTGCAACGTTTATAGTGCCACTACTATTGTAGGCATTCCACCCGTTAACGTCGTCTATATACCCGTTTTCGTCATCGTCTATATCATTACCTGGAATCTCTGCAGCGTTTATGTATAGGTTTTCCTGTAGGTCAGGATGATTAATATTGTAACCATTGTCTACAACACCGGCAACAATAATATCACCGTTTAGTGTTGTTCCTCCTGTTGTTATATCCCAAGCTTCATCTGCATCTATATCTTTATCGTTTTCTTGAAAATATTGCCATTGCTGATTAAAAAGAGCATCATTTGGAGTTGTCTCTCTAAGTGTAGTGTGGTGATTGAGTTGTGCTGTTACAGTAGATGGGTTTCGATACAACTTTGATATGAGTTCTTCTTCGTTTTTTACAGAAGTGTCTACATGAAGCTTGTATATGTTTAATGGATTAGAGATCTTTTTTGAAGAAAGGATAGTGATCGTACTACTGTCGTTTGTTAAATCAGAAATTGTATATCCTTTTTTTAATTGAATAAGGATATCTCCTTCCACAAAGTTAGATTCTTGAGCGTTTGCAAAAATACTTGCAAACAATAATAATAGAGTAATTGCATATTTCATAGGTCAATTTTTATAGTGCTAATTCCTAGCGTTCGTTTTTTTGTTAGATTGAGCATTATCAACAATGTCAGATTCTTTTAATTTTAGAAGTAAAGTGTTAATAGGAATCTTGTTTTCATCAAAAGAGAAAAGATGTATGTTGAGAGCGTTGCTTATTTTTTTTTCTTGCTTTAGAGAGATAGTATTAAAATCTGTCATAATCTGCTCAGGAGTTACAGATTCTTTTAAGTCTATAATAACAGTGTTATTTTGAGTTGTGACGAGCTCTTCGCTTTTTGTTTTGCAGGAATAAATGAAGAAACAAACAAAACATATGAAGCATATGTTTGAGATTAATAAAAGTCCTTTTTTATACATGGAGATTAATGTCTATATATAAAACAACACTAGAGCCAAAATCCCTAGTACAGATAATGATTTGTATATAGACGGGAATTCTTGTGTTGGACTGTATCTAAGGGTATTTAATGACGCTTTAAACTTCTAGCAACCTTTTCAAGTGCTTCTTTCTCATCTCCCCATCCTTCGCTTGTTAATGCATCGCCATCAGTATCATAATGTAAAAATCAAGATTCTATAATGTCTTTTGCTTTGCCGTATTTTTTTACAAATTGTGCATAGGTCGTAGCCTCTATAATACGTTTTTTAGGATCACTAGGAACGCAAATAACTTTGTAATTATATTCTCTCTTATCCAATAGTTTAAGCATTGCAATAGGTATTGCTTCAACTACGATGCCAGTTGGAATTGATTCTACAAGAGTAATATGTCTAAATGCATCTCCATCTCCTCCTAGTGATCGGTCAGATAGTGTAGAAGGGATAAATCCATAATTTGCTGGATATGGAAGAAAAGGAATGACACGGTCAGCACCATTTCTTTGATCTATTTCAAACGTTTTGGTTTCAGGGTTGAATTCTATTTTTTTACTAGTCCCTCCAGAGGTTTCAATCACACAATGCAAAGAGCCATTTTCTGAAAAGGTAGGTGTGTTATAAATATCTTTTATAGAAGCACAACTTATAAGAGATAGTGATGCCAATAGAAAACAAAAAATACGTATAAAGACTATTAAATAAAATCAACTACTCTGTTGGTGATGTACGAGGTCAATTCCTCTTACATATTTAGAATTTTTAGATAAACGGGCGGTAAGTGCTTGGGTGAGTTTTCGACTTTCTTTATCATCAGACACCATGTATTTCAATTCTAACACCACATCAGATAGTTGTGCTTTGGTCATTTGATAATCGCTAAAATGGGGATTGTAAAAAGCCATATTGTAATCTATGGTGATTCTATATTTTTCACAATCTGATAGAAAATACCTTCGCTCGTAAGAATTGTATAAAGAGGGTGTGAGATTACTCATTTTTAAGGCGAGTTCTGGTGTATGATTTTCAAGTATATCCTGATGAATTTTTTCTTGAACTTTTGCGAGAGACTGTCCTTGTAAATTGTATGTATATCCGCTTAAAGCGAAAGACAACTTATCACCTACAGTACCGTATTTTTTCTTGATTTCAAGAATGGGGTTGTCTATGTTTTCAAAGGCATCGCCATACCATCGCAATCGGTATTTGTCTCGTCGTTCATCTCCAGATACATTTTGATGATAAAAGCTCATGGATTGATCATCATAATAGATGTTGTTGACGGTACGTCGGTGGAAAATTTCGCGAAAGCAAAAAGAATTTGAAAGAACCACCGTCTCTATAAGGTCCTCAGGAGTACTATGCTCATAAATGAACTTGCGTTCGTATCTGTGCTTGTTTTTAACGACTGCTTTTTCCATATTCCTTTCCATACATTTGGTCAATCACATTGTTAGAAACAGTCTCTACAGCTTTATTGTCTATCATAAGGCTAGACTTGTTTTCTATAAGATAGTCAAGCTCGTTATTCTCTAATGTCAGTTTTGAAATTTGGATAGACGCTACGCCATATTCTGATTTTTTTTGAAACGCCGAAATACCTAATCGTGTATCTATAATACTGAGATTGGTAATATTTATTTTTGAAAGGTCTTTACTTACAACGCCTATTTCTCCTCCAGAGACTTTTATGTTTTCTCCTATGATTGTGCTATTTTCTCCAGCACTTATTGCCTTGTCTGAAGGGGTTTTTATACTAATATCTCTGATAATCAGATTAGATCCAGAGATGTCTATACCATCATTTCCAGAATTTATAAAAGTACATCGCTCTAACGTTCCAGTGACAAAATCGCCATCAAATGCATCAGATTGTGTTCCTTCAAACGTAGTGTCTGTCATGGTGAAAGAAGAGCGTATAATGTTAAGTCCGTCCTCACAACGATTATTTGAAAATATAGAGTGGGTAATGGTCACATCACTTTCGTGAAAATTGACTGCCCCAGAAACGGACCAAATAGGAGAGTGCGGGTTAGAAAGATTATCAAAGTGACTATAGCTTACCTGAGATTGTTGCGTAGCATTTGAAATGAAAATACCACCTCCCGTACCATCAGATGAGTAAAACTTGATAGGCTTTTCTTTAGTCCCATTACTTATAAACGTAGCATAAGATAGTATAGAGGCTTTGTTTTTAAAATCTAACACACAACCAGGAGAAACCTGTATAGTATACCCAGACGGGATGATAAGATCCTCTGTAAGGTGATGCGTACCTTCTTTGAATAACAGTATTTTTTCTGCCTGTTCTTCGATAAAAGAAAACGTACTAAAGTTGTGCTTGCTTGCTTTTTTATAATAGGCGACGCTTTTTTCTAGCGCAAGGTTTTTGCCATACGGCTTGATAGTCGCATCTCTTTTGGAATCTACACCCGTCACGTAGTGAGAGATTCTTAACTTCTGAACATCTTTGGGGTATTGGAAAGTTCCTTTTTTGTTCTTTTTTGAAACAAAGGCATTGACAAAGTACTTGCTTAGTTTGAAATCAATAATGGCGCTTGATTTCTCTTTTATGGTCACCTGATTTTTATGTAGGCCTAAGACTCTACCTTCATCATCTGAGAGATGTTCTATAGTGACAGGATATCCAGAGATGTTTTTTATTTCAACTTTTATCTGTTTTTTATCATAGGACAATAAATCTGCAGTAACTAGAACAGCAGGATTGATTTTCTTTTTAATAAAGTTGCTATTGTAGACAAGGATATCAAGGTCAATTTTGTTATTGTATTCTGTATACATGCTTTCCTCAAGCTTTTCAAGCTCTTTAGTATGACGAGCAATAAGTTCTGTCATAAAACGAGAGCTACTTACTAGCTTGAGTTTTTCGAGCACTTTTTTTTGAAGAACGGTATCGTTGTTTGCGATGGGATACTCAAGTATTTTGTTTAAACGAGTGCCGCTATTTGAGTCAAAAGAAATAGGTTCTAGCTTATTGGTAATAGGATTGTAATAGAAGCGTAAATTATGCCAGATCAACCCATGGTATCCGCCAAAGAGATTGGAGAGTGCTAAAAACATAGAGAGCTTATCAACATCAAAAACATCAGACGGCATATACTTTTCTTCACGTAGCCCATCTAGTAAATCTTTTGCAGTTTCAAATTGCCTTAAAAGCTTTGGGTCAGATAACACTTTGTTTTCGTTAAAGACTTTAATTTGCGCACTACCTAAACTGTGAAGCTCTTTAGATTGTGCGTTGTTTTCTAACCCAAGTGTGCGTTGTTTCTCCCTGTCTTTCCATAATAGAGATTCATCAAAGGCTAGAATAATTCCTTCTCGTTTTTTATTATTCTCTATAAGGATTTTATCAAAAGATTCTTCTATGGCCATTATGCCCATAGAAATTTTTGTATCTATAGTATCTTTTATGGTGAGTGTTACATCTGCAAAATTGTATCTCAAACCTATAATTCCATGATCCTTTGCAGTTTTGTTAAATAACCATTCCCATAAGTAATTTCTAACAATGGGATGTTGCACAGAAAATTTCCGCATCCCTTTAAAGGTATTTTCGCCTTTCATAATAAGACGATAGGACCATTTATTTTCGTGTTTTAAATGATCTGTCCAGTCTCCTTTAAGACGTAATTCAACTTTTTGATCTTCATCGTTATTTAAACGCACAGTGCCGTTTATGAGGTCATCATCTTTTGATATAAGAACCCCGTTACGTAGCGCATCATTCCTTTTATTCTTTATTTTTTTAAACCCCTTCTCTGAAACGGTAATTGCAATGTTGTCAAGGCCGTTATATAATGCTGCATTAGGAATATTTGAAGGATCTAGTTTTCTGAGATCCAAAGACCTTCCTACTTTAGGTTGAAAACGCCCTGTGTTTATGTAGTCTATATTATGGATAGAAATAGAGCTCTCTGTATAACTACTGCTTATTAAATCTCTTTGAAAAACATAATATGTTTTTCCTTCTATTAGAAAAGTTTTTGGCTTTTGTTTAAAATCAACATTAGCAAATTGAGCTTTCCCTTTTAGCTTTGTAGTGTCTTTTACATATATATGCATAAAAAAATTATCAGCTAGCTGACGATCATTAAGTTCGTCTTTATATGCATAAATTAATTTAGGGATATCTGCGGCACTTATTAAGTATATAGAAAGCTCATCATCTTCATACAATGCATAATCAGAAGAATTAAAAAGGATATTGTACTCAATAATAGGTAGGGTGATACGCGTATCTAGATCACTATGATCTTGTGATGCGGTAGATTCTTCTTTAGTCTTCCCTTTATTTGTGAGTACAAAAAAGCTTAAAAGTAATACTCCTATAATCGCTATTATTGTAGAAGATTTTACTTTTGTGGAGATATCGTTTTTAATTTTCATCTAAATAGATTGTGGCTTCACTTAAAGAGTATTGTCTATAAAAGTCACTTGCACTTTAGGATCTATAGCGATCAATTTTGAATTAATACTATTTAGATCTTCTAGAGATTTTACTTTCACTAGAAAGTTAATGGCAATAGATTGCTCTTGGTGCTTTATTCTTTTTACTTCTAGTTGTGTGGTGTTTGCGCTTACAGCATCACTTATTTTTGCTATAAGCTCCGTTCTCTTGTCAGTGTCACATACAAGGTCAACCAGTAGGTTTTGTGTGATAGAAGAACTGCTGCTTTTGTGTTGTAATACCACGATACTCATTAATAATATAAATCCAATAAGTGTAGGTAGTAATTGATTTGCTCCCATTCCTAAACCTATAGCAATTGCCATAAAAAAGTACCCTAATTCTTCAGGCTCTTTAATAGCGGTTCTAAAACGTACAATAGACAATGCTCCTACAAGACCTAGAGATAATGCTAGCGATGACTTTACAATAGATATAATAATAAAGGTGGTGAGTCCTACGATCATTAATACCTTAGAAAGTTGTGCTCTATTTGATATGGATTGTCCATATTTATTATAGATAACAGAGAGTATGTATAGCAATGCAGCACACAACACTATATATGCTACATAGTTTACCGGAGAAAAAGAATCTTCAAAGTTTAAAGAAATTTGGTCCAAAAATGTATCCATGAAGTATATGTAAAATTATCATTAAGCGAATGTAAATTTATTTGCCCAGAAGAACTAAGAATTCGCCAAATTTCCTTGGTTTTACTAGAGCGTAGCGATATGCTCTAAAACTTTCATATAAGATAGGACTGTTTTTTATAGGGTTTGAGTACGCTTTCGCGAAAGCAAAAACTTTGCAATAAAAATTAAATACAATAGACTTTTTTATATAGAAGAAAACAGTATCTTTGCGCCGTGAAAAACGAAGTATTTTTCATCATATATTTTGCTAAACATTAAATAGTTAATAATGTCAAAAGTTACAGGTAAAGTTGCACAGATTATTGGCCCAGTAGTAGACGTAGCATTCGAAAGCGGAGCTGCATTACCGAAAATTTACGATTCATTAGAGGTGGTAAACTCAGATGGAACACTATTAGTTCTTGAAGTACAATCACATATCGGTGAGAATACGGTTCGTACAATATCAATGGACTCTACAGATGGATTAAGCCGTGGTGTAGATGCAGTAGCCACTGGAGCACCTATCCAGATGCCTATTGGAGATGATATTTATGGACGCCTTTTTAACGTAATTGGAGATGCCATTGATGGTATCGGTAACTTACCAAAGGCTGGTGAAGCTGGACTTCCTATTCACCGCCAAGCACCAAAATTTGAAGATTTATCAACATCTACAGAAGTACTTTTTACAGGTATTAAAGTAATCGACCTTATTGAGCCTTATGCAAAAGGAGGTAAGATTGGATTATTTGGAGGAGCAGGAGTAGGAAAGACTGTACTTATCCAAGAGTTGATTAACAATATTGCAAAAGGACACGGAGGACTTTCTGTATTTGCAGGAGTTGGAGAGCGTACGCGTGAAGGAAATGACCTTTTGAGAGAGATGCTTGAGTCAGGTATTATCAAATACGGAGATGACTTTATGCACTCTATGGAAGAAGGAGGATGGGATCTTTCTAAAGTAGATAAAGAAGCGATGAAAGGTTCTAAAGCTACTTTTGTATTCGGTCAAATGAATGAGCCTCCTGGAGCTCGTGCTCGTGTAGCACTTTCAGGACTTACCATTGCTGAGTATTTCCGTGATGGAGCAGGAGAAGGACAAGGAAAAGATGTACTTTTCTTCGTAGACAATATCTTCCGTTTTACACAAGCAGGTTCTGAAGTATCTGCACTTCTTGGACGTATGCCATCTGCCGTAGGGTACCAACCTACACTAGCAACAGAGATGGGAGCGATGCAAGAGCGTATTACTTCAACAAAAAGAGGATCTATTACATCTGTACAAGCGGTATACGTACCTGCAGATGACCTTACCGATCCAGCACCAGCAACAACATTTGCTCACCTTGATGCAACAACGGTACTTTCACGTAAGATTGCAGAGCTAGGTATTTACCCAGCAGTAGATCCATTAGATTCTACATCTCGTATCCTTACAGCAGATATTCTTGGTGCAGAGCACTATGATTGTGCGCAAAATGTAAAAGAGTTATTACAACGTTATAAGGAACTTCAAGATATTATTGCCATTCTTGGTATGGAAGAGCTTTCTGAAGAAGATAAGCAAGCCGTATACCGTGCACGTCGTGTACAACGTTTCTTATCACAACCTTTCCACGTAGCTGAGCAGTTTACAGGATTAAAAGGGGTGCTTGTAGATATTAAAGAAACAATTAAAGGATTTAATATGATTATGGACGGAGAGTTAGATCACCTTCCAGAAGCAGCTTTTAACCTTAAAGGAACGATCGAAGAAGCTATCGAAGCTGGAGAAAAAATGTTAGCTGAGGCATAGCCTAAGCCTACTATTGAATCTGTTTCAATACTTTTAAATTTAGAACAAAAACAATAAGACTCTGAAATACATTCAGAGTGGTTAAACAAGTTTAACTATGCACTTAGAAATTGTTACACCAGAAGCATTATTAGTCAAAGGCGAAGTGACTTCTGTTACTGTACCTGGCGTAAATGGAGAATTCCAAATGTTAAATAATCACGCTGCCGTAGTATCACTTTTGATGGAAGGCAAAGTGAAGTTTGCAGGAAGCCCTGAAATTACAGAAGGTTTTGAAGATAAGTTTGTAAAAGAAAGTGAAGGTATATGGTCACTAGCGATTACAAGCGGAACTTTAGAAATGAATAATAATAAAGTGATTGTATTAGCAGACTAATTAAAATCCTTTATCTCATATAAAAAATGCGAAGCTCATAGCTTCGCATTTTTTTGTTTTCAATACTTTTCTACTTAGGGTCTAACCACATATCACGTCGCTTCAATACTTTTTTGTCAGATACGTCTGTGTCTAATTCAATAGTATATGAAGGGTCTTGTTGTAATGTTACGGTCGTCTCCTTAGCAACTCCATAACTTTCATACGTGATGTTTAAGACATCATTAGGTCTTAAGTCTACAATTATATCACTAAAGGAGTTTTCTTGTGTTACAGGCGTATTATTGACTTTAATAATTTTATCTCCTTTTTCTAGCCCCGCTTTATACGCAGCAGTACCTATCGTTGTGTTTCTAGTAATAGCTCCGTTTGTAACAGCAACTCCAAAAGATGCTTTATTTGCATCTTGTGATAAAGACACGCCTACACTTTCAAAAAGATGGTGCATAGCAGGCATATCACTTTTATAAATGTACTTCAGGAAGAAATCATCACCAAATGTATCTCCTGCATAGTCCTTTAATAATGCATGCAAATCTTCTACCGTATATGGTTTTTCTTTTTTACCATGCTTTTTCCAAATGAGCTTCATATACTCATCAAGGTTCAAGCCTTTTTCTCTCAGAGATAAATCTAAGGCAAGACCAAGCGCGCTACCATACGAGTAATAGGAGATAAACGTATTATTTCTATTGACAGGATCTACCGCTGTGGCAGCATCTACAAAAGGTGCTTGATAGCTCATTTCAATAGGATTAAAAAACTGTCGTGCCGGAGAATTCCAAACATAGTTAAACGTACGTGTGAGTCCTTTTACATAGTCTTCTTTTGATATGAGTTCAGCCCTACACATCATCAGTGAGGTGTAATAGCTTGTAAAGCCTTCTGCAAACCATAATGATCCACTCATATTGGCTGCTTCAAAATCAAAAGGCTCTAAATCTTGAGGTCTGATGCGTTCTACATTCCATCCATGGAAAAACTCGTGAGATACGGTTCCTATATTTCGTTTTAGACCTCCATCTGCAAGACTTCGTGTGCTGGTTAAAATAGTAGAATTTCTATGCTCCATACCATCACCAGAAGCATTAGGAATATAACAAGCTAAAAAGTAATACGCATCATAATCATAAGAAGGGAGTTTTCCAAAAACCTCTTTTTGTTGTAGCACTAGTTTTTTGACATCTTCAAAATAGGTGTCAAGTTCAGCTTCTGTGCCGTTGTGATGAAGTACAAAATTGACAGTTTGTTTACCTACTTTAAAAGAGCGTATACTGTAATTACTAATCTCTGTAGGGCTATCCATAAAATACTGTAAATCTCTTGCGTAATATGTGTTATCGCCTTTGTTTTCCAATTGCGTTGCTACTTTCCAATTGAGGTCTTTACGAGGGGTAAAAGTGACTTGAATTCCTTTGCTTGCTAGACTTGGCATATACATAAATGTCGCAGGCATATTGAGGTGTGCATGCGTCTCATCTACTTGTGCATAGGTGCCACCGCCTCTGTTGGCAAACAGCGTATAAGAGACTTGAATGGTTCCATCGTGTCCTTTTATACTCCAAGAGTATGGATCTGGGCGTGTTGCATTGAGTACATTTCCTTTTCCGTCTGTTACTTTTACGTTATATACGTTTTTGGCAAATTCGTGTATCGCATATCTTCCAGGAGACGTTCTACTCATTCTAAACGTAGCTTCTTTGTCTTTTATAGTAGAAAAAATAACTTGAACTTGAGCTTCGTGATGTACGGCATTCTCAAATGAAATGGTGTATGATGTAGCAATTTTCCCTTTTTGAGCGCTAGCCGTGAGGGATAAAAAAAGAATGCAAGCTATGACGATATGTTTCATAATGTGTGTGTATATGAGCTGTTACATATTTAAGAGCAAACCAATCCAAGTATAAAATAGCTTTGAACTAGTAATGACTGATGTATAGTGTAGTTATTTTGTTTTTTATTTTCGTAATAAATATCCTGTTTGTAATTTCAATTGTTCATCCTCTGTTTTATTCAACTCAACAATTCGTTCTCTAATTTCTCGGTCAAACCATCCTTGACTATATCCTTTCATGTTAAAATAAGGATATCTCATTTGTTGAATAGCATCTAGTTGACGATAAATATCATCACTGAAAATTGCTTCTTTCAGTCCGTCAAGAGCAGTCCATTCATTTTCATTCACTTTCCACCAATCCTTTACTCGTAGTATGATGGTATCAAGTTCTTTAAATTTTGTTCGTTTAAAGTTTACATCGTGTTTTCCTTTTTCTATGTATTTTGAATACTCTCTTTTGTGTAATTCTATTAATTCCTTTTCAGTAATCACATTTTCGGTAAA
>JBLHOX010000025.1:0-15501 GCA_047623725.1 Dokdonia sp.
ATTGACAAAGTTATTAATCGTCTACAAATACGTTACGCAACAAAGCAGCAAGAAGACCTCCTGCAAGTGGCGCTACGATAAACAACCATAATTGCTCTAGTGCGATACCGCCAGCAAAAATGGCAGGACCTAAACTACGTGCTGGATTTACAGAAGTTCCTGTAATGGGTATGGCAACAAAATGTATTAATGCGAGTGATATACCTATGGCAAGTCCTGCCATTTGTGGTGAAGCCTTTTTTGCGGTAGTTCCAAAAATGACCATTAAGAATAAAAATGTAAAAACAAACTCTGCAGTAAACGCTGATTTTAAATCATAGGCTCCTAAATAGCCTTCTCCCCAACCGTTACTTCCTAATGCCCAAGGACCCATTTCAAAGCCAGCACCTCCTGTAGCGATTAGATATAATATAGCAGCACCTAAAATGGCTCCTATACATTGTGCGATTACATAACCAACAAGGTCTTTTACAGATAATTTACCCGCAACACACATGGCTACAGATATAGCAGGATTAATGTGACATCCAGAAATAGGACCTATCGTATAAGCCATAGCCACGACAGCAAGACCGAAGGCTAATGAAATTCCTAATAGCCCTAATCCAGAAGGTCCGGTCGCAGAAACACCTGCAATGGTAGCGGCACCACATCCAAATAAAACTAATGAAAAAGTTCCTAAAGCTTCTGCTGCATATTTTTTTGTTGCATTCATAATAAACTGATTTTTAGTTAGTCATACTAATTTAGTGATTATAATTTGTGTTAGTCACATTGTAACACATACTCACTAAAAACTGACAAAAAACACAAAATCATCGATGACACACGTTTTTTAGCAACAAAAAATCACGTACGATCTCCTTTTAACCATTTAGGAACAGCTTGTGGTTTGTAGGCTTTCATTTTTGAGATGAGTCCTTCTACAGAAGTATCTACGATAAGAAGTTCATAGTTTTCCATTTTTAAGAAACCGCGACGTACCATGTGCTCTAGCATCTTCAATAAATCGTCATAAAAGCCATTAATATTTAAGAGACCAATAGGTTTTTGATGCAGCCCTAACTGACTCCAGGTAATAATTTCGAAAAGCTCTTCTAGGGTTCCAAAACCGCCAGGAAGTGTAATAAAACCATCAGATATCTCCTGCATAGTCATTTTACGTTGATGCATATTCTCGTTGGTAATCAACTCCGTCAATCCTAAATGAACGACTTCTTTTAATTTTAAAAATTCAGGAATCACCCCAATGACTTTTCCTTTATGGTCTAAACTAGCTTGTGCTACTTGTCCCATCACGCCTATTTTGGCAGCACCATATACGAGTGTAATATCATGCGTTGCGAGGTATGTTCCTAATTCTTTTGCTTGATCTTCTACTTGTATATCATTGCCTTCACTGCTTCCGCAGAATACGCATATAGATTTTATATCTGTCATTGCTTTATATATTTTGTCATTTCCAGAAGATGGAAAATCGTGTTAGTTATATGTTGATTGTATATCATTTTGCTAAAACTCAGAAAACATCATATTTTATTGCTTCTTCAAGCCTCATCACGAAGTTCTATTACATAATCTGGGTAAAGGGAAAATAGTCTCCGTATGTAATTGACATCCAATTTGATTCGTATCTTATTTAAGAGCCTTCATCATTCTATCATTGCCAAATATATCTTTACGCAATTGCACGTCTGTAAATCCGATCTCTTTAAGAAGTTGTACGGTTTCTTCACCAAGATACTGATTGATTTCAAAAAATAAACTACCAGTGCCTGATAAGTTATCAAAAGCCAATTGACCAATAGCACGATAAAACACCAAAGGATCTGTATCGGAAACAAACAAAGCGGTATGTGGCTCGTGATCAAGTACATTGGGCTGTATTTCTTCTTTCTCTAGCTCGCGCACATACGGAGGATTGGAAACAATCACATCAAAGGACTGCTCTAATGTCTGTCCTTGTAATATATCTACCTTTTTAAAAGTAACGTTCACTTCATTGATAGCTGCATTTTCGGATGCTATGTGTAAAGCGTCTTGCGAAATATCATACCCAGTCACTTTAGCGTTCACGATATGCTTGGCAAGGCTCACAGCAATACACCCAGATCCTGTGCCTATATCTAAAATCTGTAATGAATTCGTTTCTTTTTGATCTTTGCTTTTTTGTTCTTCTATGATCCACTCCACCAATTCTTCGGTTTCAGGTCTTGGAATCAACGTATTTGGTGTGACCTTAAAAGGCAATCCGTAAAACTCAGTATCACCTAGGATGTATTGTATGGGTTCGTGATGCGCTAATCGTTTGCAGGTATCTAGAAAATCTTGAACCTGTGTTTCATTTAATTCTTCTTCTAGGTGTAGGACAATATCCATCCGACTATATCCTAGAAAATGGTCTGCTGTTATTTGGAAAAAGCTTTGCACTTCCTCTAGCGGGTAGTGATCTTGTAAACGATCTGCAAAAGTGGTTCGGAGGTCTTTTATTTTCACGAAAGTGTAGGCCTAAAATTATAAATCAATAAGCATGTGTACGGGACACGAAAAATGTCCTGTATCTCCCAACGGCCCGTCTATATAGCGAAATCCTGTCCGTTTATACAGTTTTTGAGCAGCTTCCATATACGGCATGGTTTCTATATAGCATTGGTCATAGCCAAAACTACGTGCGGTATCGAGACACGCGCTCATCATTTGAGTGCCAACCCCTCTACCTCTAGCTTCTTCAAGAAAGTACATTTTTTGAAGTTCGCACACATTACCATCATAATTATCGAGCTGTGCGATCCCTGCACAACCTATAAGTGTGCCTTGGTCTTCTACGACAAAATATCGTGCTTTTGGGGTGTCATAATTTTCATACATCTGGTCTAAAGCGGTATCTGCATAGGCAGTTCCTACTTTAGGAACACCCATATCTACAAGTACTTTACGGATAACAGCAGCAACTCGCTCATTGTCTGCAGTTTCAATTGGACGAATAATAGGTTTGCTCATCGAAAGTTATAGTTCTATTTTTGCGATGTGAAGATACACGAAAAGTACATAAAACGCTGTATAGATTTAGCGAAAAATGGACTCCCAAGCGCGATGCCAAATCCGTCTGTGGGAGCACTCCTTCTGGTAGATGGTGTCATTATTGCTGAAGGCTATACAAGCGCCTATGGAGGAAGCCATGCAGAAGTACATGCGATTACCTATGCACAAACGCATACTCCAGAACTCATCACTAAAGCAACTTTATACGTTACTTTAGAACCTTGTAGTCATTATGGAAAGACACCTCCGTGTGCCGATCTTGTGATTGCATCGGGGATTCAAAAAGTGGTCATAGGCACCATAGATCCTCATGCAAAAGTGGCTGGTAATGGCATCAAAAAACTCATAGAAGCTGGTATTGATGTGACCGTAGGCGTTCTAGAATCAGAATGCTATGAAGCCAACAAGCGCTTCTTTACGTTTCATAAAAAAAAGCGTCCTTATGTGATACTAAAATGGGCAGAGACGGTAGATGGATATATTGCTCCAGCAGAAAGAGACAAAACGGCTCCTGTATGGATTACCAATTCGTATTCCAGACAACTCGTACACACATGGAGAAGTGAAGAACAAGCTATTTTGGTAGGTGCGCAAACGGTACTTGCTGATAATCCATCATTAACCACAAGAGATTGGTATGGAAAATCTCCTTTACGGGTGGTTTTAAATGAGCGTGAAGAGTTACCTCAAGATCTACATATTTTTAATGAGGAAGCAGAAACCTTAGTCATCCCATCTCAAGATCCAAAAGAAATCACAACTATTCTTTATGAAAAAGGAATTCAATCTGTGATCATAGAAGGAGGCGCCAAAACATTGCAACGTTTTATAGATGCAGGTATTTGGGATGAAGCCAGCGTATTTACCGGAACAACTACGTTTGGAAAAGGAACCAGAGCTCCCCATCTACTTCAAAAACAACAAGACAATGCAGCTTTATCTCAAGATATTAAAGGAGATACACTCACCACCTATAAAAATAACAATTTGTGATCTATCTTCTACTCAGTATTGCTTCGTCTAGTATCATTTTTGTAGTTTTCAAACTCTTTTCTCGTTTTAAAATCAATACACTACATGCCATTGTTGTCAACTATATCACAGCAAGTACCCTAGGTATCCTATTATATCAAGGAGGTGTCGTCATCTCTTCTATCCCCCAACAAGACTGGTTCTTTAATGCGGTTGCACTAGGTTTTTTGTTTATCCTTATCTTTAATTTAATGGCACTCACTACACAACGCAGCGGACTCTCTGTAGTTTCTGTTGCGACTAAAATGAGTGTTGTGATTCCTATCCTTTTTGGCATCCTTTATTATAAAGAATCATTAGGCATCCTTAAAGCAAGTGGGATTATTATAGCACTTATTGCTGTCTACCTCGCTTCTGTAAAATCTAAAGACGGGATTCCTTTTAAGAAAACGACGCTGATTTTTCCTGCGCTTGTCTTTTTAGGAAGTGGTATTATAGACATAAGCATCAAGTATATTGAAGGAAAATATCTCAATACAGGTGATCTCCCTATGTTCTTGACAACCGTTTTTGGTACCGCAGGGATTGTAGGACTCCTTATTATAGGAAGTCAAATGCTACGAAAGCGCTTTACATTTGATATTAAAAACATACTCGCGGGGATTTGTTTAGGAATTCCAAATTACGGATCTATGTATTTTCTAGTAAAAGCATTACGTCATGATACTTTTGACAGCTCAACGATCTTTACAATCAATAATGTAGGAGTGGTAATGATTTCTACATTCATAGGAATTACATTATTTACAGAAAAATTACAATTTAAAAACTGGATAGGTATTGCGCTTGCGGTGATTTCTATTATATTGGTTTCACTTTCGTGAAAAGGTATAATACGCTTTCAAGGAACAAAGTGACGCAGAAGTTTATGCTGAGCGAAGCCGAAGCACGAAATGTCACAGGGAGCTTGTCAAAGTGACGTATTTAAAACACATACAATCATTCTTAGGATATGAAAGACACGTATAAAACAATTATGACACCTTCGCCTGAAGCTTTATTTAAGGATCGGAATAGTAAGTTTTATGGATATGCCTTTCCAATAGAGCAAGAAGACCAAGTAAAAGAATACATCGAAGTTTTAAAAAAACAACACCATCAAGCACGACATTGGTGTTATGCTTGGGTACTTGGTAAAGACTATAGTCGCTATCGCGCCAATGATGACGGAGAACCTTCCAATAGCGCCGGAGCTCCTATACATGGACAACTACAGGCGTATGAACTCACCAATACACTTATTGTAGTGGTGCGCTACTTTGGAGGCACCAAACTAGGGGTAGGCGGATTGATCAATGCGTATCGTACCGCAGCACAACTCACCTTAGAAGAAGCTACTATTGAAGAAAAAACCATCGATATTGAATTTACCATTACATTTGAATATGCACTCATGAATAAAGTAATGAGAGTCATAAAAGAGCAAAATATTCGAATTATTGGTCAAAAATCTGAACTAGCATGTGAATACACACTCGCCATTAGAAAGAAAGATTTTGAGCAAAAAAGTATACTTGTAAAAAATATTTACGGTGTTAAAGTCAAAAAAAATGATGCTTAATCTTGTAGTTTATCGAGAATATAAGCAGGACATCTTATAGGTCTATTTTTTTTAGCATCCATGAAAATCAATTCTGTACTAGCAGTTGTTAACAATTCATCGTGCTGATTATAAATTTTATAGTCAAAAATGATCCGAACCGTAGGCAAATTACGTAAGGTAACACTAACCTTTAGCAGATCATCAAATTGTGCTGATTTCTTATACATAATGTTTATAGAATAAACAGGCAAAAAGACCCCGTTTTCTTCCATAGATTTATAAGAAATTCCTAGGCTATCTAGCCACTCAAGCCTTGCTATTTCAAGGTATTGTGGATAATTACCATGATACACTACCCCCATCTGATCTGTTTCGGCGTATCGAACTTTAATAAAAGAATTATGTGTATTCAAAGGAATGGTTCGGTTTTTTTTTGTAGTTTTAAAACATGCTAAGTATGCACAAAAATTAATCGAAAAACAACCCCTAAGTAGTTTTTTTATTCAAAAAATTGTTCACATATTTGCTGTAGGTTAAAACGGGGAGCAATTATGTTGATAATTGATAAGTTTTTAACCTTCCAATACAACTAACAACCAAACTAATTTATATTAACTAATGAGTAGAACTGCGCAATCTGTATGGGATAATTGTCTGTCTTTCATAAAGGACAATATCACACCCCAAGCATATAAAACGTGGTTTGAACCTATCAAAGCTGTAAAGCTTACGGATGTTGCACTTAATATTCAAGTGCCTAGTAAGTTTTTCTATGAGTGGCTAGAAGAGCATTACGTGAAGCTTCTAAAAGTAGCACTCAATAAGGAGCTAGGGGAAAACGCAAAACTGGTGTATGTCATTAAAATGGAAAACACCTATGGTAATAATCAACCATTTACAGAAAAAATACCTAGTGCTAATAGATCTTCTTTAAAATCGCAAGATGTAGACGCCCCTTTAAAAAATAAAAACCCTGAGTTAAAAAATCCGTTTGTAATTCCTGGAATACGTAATCTACAAATAGAATCACAGCTCAATCCTAGTTATAATTTTGATAATTTTCTAGAAGGAGATTCTAACCGTCTTGGACGTTCTGCAGGTATGGCTGTGGCTAATAAGCCTGGAGGAACTTCTTTTAATCCATTACTTATATTTGGAGGTGTTGGTTTAGGAAAAACACATTTAGCACACGCTATTGGTGTTCATATCAAAGACCAATATCCAGAAAAAACAGTACTATATATATCTGCTGAAAAGTTTACACAACAATATATAGAGTCTGTTAAGAAAAATAACAGGAATGATTTTATACATTTCTATCAAGTCATTGATGTCCTTATTGTAGATGATATTCAATTACTAAGTGGAAAAGCAGGAACACAAGATGTATTCTTTCATATTTTCAACCATTTACACCAAAATGGAAAACAGGTAATTCTTACGAGTGATAAGGCTCCTGTTGATATGCAAGATATTGAACAACGCTTATTATCTCGTTTTAAATGGGGATTATCGGCAGAGTTACAGCATCCTGGATTTGAAACACGCATCTCTATTATCAAGCATAAACTCTATCAAGATGGTGTGGAAATGCCAGAAGAGATTGTGGAGTTCTTGGCTAATAATATCAAGACCAATATTCGTGAGTTAGAAGGTGCGATCATTTCATTAATCGCTCATTCTTCTTTTAATAAGAAAGAAATCACACTTGATCTTGCTAAGAAGATTGTAGATAATTATGTGAAGCATACCAAACGTGAAGTATCTATCGATTATATTCAAAAAATCGTATCTGATTATTTCCAAATGGATGTAGACACTTTACAATCTAAAACACGTAAACGTCATATCGTACAAGCGAGACAACTTGCGATGTTCTTTGCTAAGAAATTAACCAAAGCCTCACTAGCAAGTATCGGTTCTCAAATAGGACAACGTGATCATGCAACCGTATTACACGCCTGCAAAACAGTAGATAACCTTGCATCTACAGATAAGCAGTTCCGTAAATATGTAGAAGATTTAAATAAGAAGTTAACGGTATAAACACAGTTACTTCCAATATAAAAAAGGGTCAAATGTATACATTTGACCCTTTTTTGTTTTATTTATGTTATTGAAGTCATTTAAACTTTTTCTTTTACCTGCAAATTTTACATTTTGCACTCTAATTTCACTATTTTTAAGTACCGTAGCTATGATTATGCTACTAAAAAATGATTTCATTAGTGCACAAAAGCCAAAATTCTCGGTTCCAAACAAAAAGTTTAAATGACTTCATTTTCAAAAATTCATTATTATTTTAGAGTTAGTTATAAATTGAAAAAACATGAATGAGAAAGATATATCTGAATATATCGACAAATCACTATCCAATTTAAAACTTAAAAACTTAATGTTTCATCCGCATCCAAACATGCCGATTGAAATGATTGACAAAAAGGTTGAACAAAAAGATGATTGGATTCCTTGGAAAGCACCCTCAAGTAATGTGAAAACAAAAGATATTATAGAACTCGAAAATAAAATAGAGTTAAAATATCCGAAACTATATATAGAGTTTCTTCAGTACAAACATTTCTATGAATTAGAAAATATAGCAGAAATTTCATTTTTCAAACATTGTAGTAGAGATTGGAAAAGTGAATTATTAGAACAGTATTTTGACTATTGGGAACCTGATGAAATAATAAACAAAGGCTTTATTCCTTTTGCTGATTATAGTGATTGGGGTATTGTTTGTTTAAATACGAATAAGATGCATAATAATGATTGTCCTATTATTATGTTTGATCACGAAACGCTATATAATGAACCTGTAAATTTTGAAGAATTATACCCAAATTTTGAAACTATAATTAAAGAGTTTTTAAACGAATTAAATACTGAATAAAACGTATTGACATCACCTTTTTAAAACATATCTTAATTTTACAAATGAACAAAACGCTACTCATACTTACAGCTATACTCCTACCCTTTTTAACTTTTGGACAACAAACGTACACCTATAAAACCCCTACACAACATGCTGACGGATGGAAAACGAGTGATTTACAAACGCAACAGATAGACACTACCTTAATTTTTAAAGGTTTTAGACAATTGGCTGCCGCAGATCACAAGCTTCATAGCGTGATACTGATCAAGAATGACCATATTATTTTTGAAGAATACTATCAAGACTATACTTATGATTCCATACACGATCTACGATCTGTAAATAAAAGCATCAAGTCCATATTAATGGGCATTGCGATTGACAAAGGGTATATAGAAAGTGAAGATGACCTTATCTCAAAATATTTAAAAGCGCCTGTACCTAAAAAAAATCTTGATTCTCGAAAAGAAAAAATCACCATCAAACACTTGCTAACGATGAGTACAGGGTTGGAATGCAATGATTGGGATAAAAAATCAAAAGGACAAGAAGATCGTGTTTATAAAAAGAAAGACTGGCTACAATACACATTGGATCTTCCAATGGTACGAGAACCTGGCGAAACAGCTCTTTATTGCTCTATGGGAACAGTACTTGCTGCCAAAATTATAGAACAAGCTTCTGGAATGTCATTAGCAGATTTTACCGAAAAGTATTTATTTAGTCCTCTAGGCATTACCAACATACAACGAGGGCACACGACTACGAATAAAGAAATTATTTCATCCGGTAAACGTTTGTATATGACGCCGCGAGACATGGCAAAAATTGGCAAACTTGTACTCCAAAAAGGAAAATGGAATGAAGAACAAATCGTATCTGAATCTTGGATCACAACCGCCACGTCTGTTCATACCCAAATCACAGGCATTGATTATGGGTATTTATGGTGGCAATTCCCATTTAATTTACAAGGAAAACGTACCGATGTAACATTAGCTACAGGAAATGGCGGACAATATATTATGGTCTTTCCAGAACAAGACATGCTTATCGTGTTCACTGGAGGCGCCTATAATTCTCAAGAAGACAAACTTCCATTTAAGATTGTGAGTGATTTGATTTTACCATCCGTACGTTAAAATTAAAATATATCGTGGGATTCTTCTATTTTACGCTTTCGCGAAAGCGTAACATTCCCTATTTTAGTACTCCCCAAATGAATCGCTATGAACAAAACCAAGATCCTCATGGTATGCCTTGGCAATATCTGTCGCTCACCCCTCGCCGAAGGAATACTCCGTAACAAACTAGACACCAATCTATTTGAAGTCGACTCGACGGGAACTGGAAATTGGCACGTTGGCAATCCTCCCGATAAGAGAAGCGTTGCTGTTGCCAAAAAATATGGGCTTGATATTTCTGATCTTCGCGGAAGACAATTTACGAGTATGGACTATCAAGATTTTGATCACATCTATGTCATGGACCGTTCAAATCTAGAAAATGTACTTGCGCTTGCCGAAAAATCGGAAGATCGTGCCAAAGTATCTATGATTCTAGACACGCTATTTCCAGGAGAAAAAGTAGATGTTCCTGATCCTTATTATGGTGGCGATGATGGATTTGAACGTGTATATGCTATGCTAGATGAGGCTTGTGATGTGATAACGCAGCGAATACTAGCCCTAGCTTATGTCCAGATTTTGTATATTTAAAAAAAACTACCATATCATGAAAAAATTTAAAATCCTACTTACATTATTTTTGACTACCTATGCATCCTATGGTCAAACACCCGATGTTGATATCCTAGAAGTTGCCTCCGGTTTTGATCGCCCTGTTGACATACAAAATGCTGGCGACGATCGTCTATTTATTGTTGAACAAACGGGTGGTATCCAAATTATTAATAGTGACAACACTGTAAATAGCACTCCTTTTATTAATCTATCTGTCAATAACAATGGAAACGAGCGAGGGCTTTTAGGTCTTACGTTTCATCCTGATTATGCGACTAATGGATTCTTTTATGTTCATTACACAAGAAGTAATGGGGACACGCAAATATCAAGATACACCGTAACTAGCGATCCTGATATCGCCGATCCAAACTCTGAATTTCCAATCCTACAAGTAGATCAGCCTTTTGCAAATCACAATGGAGGTGGTCTTGCTTTTGGTGATGACGGATTCTTATACATTGCATTAGGTGATGGAGGAAGTGGCGGAGATCCTGGAAATAGAGCTCAAAACCCAGGTCTTCTTCTTGGTAAAATGCTTCGTATTGATGTTGACAATCAAGATACTGACTTAAACTATGCCATTCCTGATACGAATCCTTTTCTGGACAATTCTAGTTTTAGACCAGAAATTTGGGACTTAGGACTACGTAATCCTTTTCGTTTTTCTTTTGATGATGAGACAGGTGCTATGTGGATAGGAGATGTAGGACAAGATACTATAGAAGAAGTAGATCGCGGTATAGGAGGTGGTCATAATTATGGATGGCGTTGCTATGAAGGGAATAGTCCTTTTAACACATCGGGTTGTCCAGATGATAGTGAGCTTACGTTTCCTGTAGCGCAATATTTTCATAGTGGTAATGGTCCTTTTAAGTGCTCTATTGTAGGAGGATATGTATATAGAGGTACTGATTTTCCTACCATGCAAGGCTTATATTTCTTTTCTGATACCTGTAGTGATGAGATTGCCTATATAGATGCAACAACGCCTGCCGGTATTACCTACAGTGAGCAATTTGACAATAACTCATTTGTCACTTTTGGAGAAGATATAAACAAAGAATTATATATTTCTGGTCTTGCAGGAACTGTATACAGAGTCGTTGATGCCGACTTATTAAGTACTGATGAATTTGATCAAAATAACACAATAAGCATCTACCCCAACCCAGCTACAGAGGTATTAAACGTAACGCTTACAGAACTTCCCAATACAGATACCCTGCGTATTTTTGATATTACTGGAAAGCTTGTGAAGTCACAATCGATCCAAGATCTTACAACGACTATGCGTATCGGAGATTTAACAGCAGGCATATATCTTATACAACTAGAAACCTCTGGATTTACCCAGCAATTAATTATAAAATAATACCTCCCTATGACTGAACCCCAAGCATTAGGTAAATTATATCTTATTCCAACTACTTTAGGAGAAACAAGTGCTCTTGAAGTGATACCGCTATCGGTAAAAAAAGTCATAGAGTTGGTAGATCATTATATTGTTGAAAATGAAAAAACAGCAAGGCGATCTATCAAGGCTATTTCGCCTGGGAAGTCACAACCTAAATTACAGATCAAACTTCTTAACAAGTATACAGATGAGTTGGAGCTTCCTTCATATCTAGATCCTTGTTTTGAAGGGATTTCTGTAGGACTACTCTCTGAAGCCGGTGTGCCTGGTGTTGCAGATCCAGGTGCTGATGTCGTGAAAATTGCACATCAAAAAGGCATACAAGTGGTACCACTTGTGGGCCCTTCGTCTATTTTGATGGCGATGATGAGTAGCGGCATGAATGGACAAAATTTTGCTTTTAATGGGTATTTACCCATTGAGCAAAAGCAACGTAAAATGGAATTGAAACGTCTCGAAAAACTTTCGTACGACACGGGACAATCTCAATTATTTATAGAGACCCCCTATCGTAATGATAAAATGCTACAAGATATTGTGAACTCTGTTCATAAAGAAACCCTTGTATGTGTGGCGTGCGATATTACCTTACCAAGTGAATATATATTAACAAAGACAGCGAGTTTCTGGAAAGAAAATATGCCGGAGCTTCATAAACGCCCAGCTATTTTTATTATACATAAGGGATTATAAAATAAGACCTTTGTTGATTAAGTGATCCATTTAAAAACAATACAATGAATTCGTAATTATATTTATTGTTCATTTTCTTTGCTTGTCCAAAGAAAACGAACCAAAAAAAAAAACACTTTTTCTTAGGTATTTTTTCGCTTAAAGCGAAAAAACACCTAAGCGTTTTCTCCGTCGCTACTCCTCGCCCAAAGCTCACACTTTGTCGTTTCCAAGGCTTCAAAAATTTTTAACAGAAATTGCCACCGCTTCATCTCGCCCAGAACTTACATTCTATCGTATACTGGAGAAAAAGAATAAAAACTAAAAACATATATAAATCTCACTTTACCTTAAATTGGAAGGCTTAGGATACGTGCGTTGTACTTTCTTAATCATCGGTTCTAGGCCGTTGAGTTTTATTTCATACATTTCTTGAAGTAAGCGTCCTAGTTTCCCTTCTGGAAATCCTTTTTGCTTAAACCACACGTAATAATATTCTGGTACATCTACCAGATAATAGCTTTTGTATTTACCAAAAGGCATTCTATAATGCGCGAGTTCTATGAGGTGGTCTTGGGGTGTCAAATTAAGTTTTTTTGGTTTAAAGTTTCCAGTATTCAAATAAGATTTTCCATCTTTCTAATAATATTAGTCTAAAGTGTCCTTCATCTATATGAAGATACCTGACTCGCATCCATAATACCAATTCTATTCGTCTTTCATAAAAATCAGGAGGATTAAATTCATTACTTCGATCATAATCAGTCAATTTCCAATATTCTTTACGTTTCTCTTCTATCTCTATCGGGTCCGTATTTGACATATACACATAGCCAGCCACTCTAGGGAACAGCAAATAAATAAGCAAACCAGCGATTGCAGTAACAAAAACTGATCTTTTGTTTATCATACGATTTTCCTATTTCTCAGATCATGAACTCCAAATAAAATCATCCAAACACAAAGCATTATCATCAATAAAAAAGGGAATAAAAATATTTGAACTTCTCCTGTATTAAAGGAATAACCAAAAACTCTAACGCCAAACTGTATGATAGCAAGTGACATGAAAATTCCATACATAAAAGATAAAACTCCAGTATAAAATTTCAACTGATTTTTCTTCTTCTTTTTTAGAACCTCATCTTTACATACAATGATCATCAAAATAACATATATCAAAGAAGATCCATTGACTATATTAGAAAACAAACTAGCATTCTTAGACACTTTAAGCAATGGATAAAAACACATGAGAATCAAAATGGCTCTTGAGATTATCCAAAAATAATCGATGGCTCTTCTATTACTCTCCATACACTTTCTCGCCTCCTACATAGGTTGCTTTTACGTCTAGGTTTGGAATTTCGTCTTCGTTTACGGTCATGATATCTTTATCCATGATGATGAAGTCGGCAAGCTTCCCTGTTTCAATACTTCCTTTTTCGGCTTCTTCAAAATTAGAATAAGCTGCCCAAATCGTCATCCCTTTTAAGGTTTCTTCTCTGGTGAGTGCATTTTCCATTTGGTATCCACCTGCTGGATATTGTTTTAAATCTTTCCGAGCTACGGCTGCATAAAACGTATAAAACGGACTGACTTGCTCTACAGGAAAATCGGTTCCTAAAACCACAATTCCAGATTTATTTAATAAGTCTTTAAACGCATAAGCACCTTTAATACGCGTCGCTCCTACTCTATCTTCTGCCCAATACATATCACTTGTCGCATGCGTTGGCTGTACAGATGGAATGATCTTTTTATTGAAAAAGTCAAAATCTTCTTCTGAGACTACTTGTGCATGTTCTACTTTCCAACGTGGATCTTCAATGTCTTTTATGGCTTCTTTATACGCTCTTAACACAACTACATTAGCACTGTCACCTATAGCGTGGGTGTTCATTTGAAAACCAGCTTTTGCAATACGTTTAGAGAGGTTTTGAATCTCAGATACCGGTGTAACCATCGCACCAAAATGTCCGTCTTTATCGCTATACGATTCTTTTAAGGCAGCACCTCTAGATCCTAGAGCGCCATCTCCATATACTTTTACAGAACGTACATTGAGATAATCTGTCTTTACTTTTCCTGTGGTTAAATAATGATTCAAATTTTCTTGATTATTGCTAATCATCGCATAGATACGCATCTTAAGATCTCCTGCGGTTTGAAGGCTGTCTATCAACTCAATAATCGATTTATTAAGTCCTGCGTCATTTACGGTGGTTAATCCATAAGAAAAGCATAGTTCTTGTGCGCCTTTTAGAGATGCTATATTTTGTGATCTACTAGCTTTAGGCATGACAGCATCTACAAGTTCTTGTGGCCTATCTACCAATACGCCTGTGATCTTTCCGTTTTCTTTTACGATTTCTCCTCCAGCAACAGTAGTCGCTTCAGTAATTCCTGCGAGGTCTAATGCTGTTTGATTCACAAGATACGCATGACCGTCTACACGCTCTAGTGCTACAGGTAGCTCTGGAAATAATGCGTCTAGTTTTTCTTTGGTGGGGAATTCTTTGACTTCCCAGTCATTTTGATCCCATCCTCTTCCTCTTAAGAATGTGGTGGCTGGGTTTGCTTTCGCGAAAGCGGAAACACGTTCCAACACCTCATCATAACTCGTGGTTCCTACAAGATCTACAACTTGTAAATTTTGACCTAATCCAAAAAAATGACAATGCGCATCTATCAGTCCTGGCAACACCGTTTTTCCTGAAGCGTCTATAACCTCTGAAGCTGTATACCCCGCTGTGATTTCTTGAGTGGTCCCTACGGCTACAAAAGCGCCGTCTTTAATGGCAAAAGATTCCGCTTTCGCGAAAGCGTCATTCACCGTATATACCGTTGCATTGGTCACGATAAGGTCTACTTCTTGCTTTTGAGTACAGGAAATTGTAAAAGTGAGTAAGAGTAAAAAAGTAAGGGTTCGCATAACAAATATTTTGCACTAAAGTACAAAACCTGCTTCTTATAGAATAGTATCAAAACATATTAAAAGCGTAATCTATATATCCCGAAGTTTGTGTTTTCAATCTCTACGCCGTCACCATCTATAGCTACATTCGTATAAATATTTCCGATACAGCAAGGGTCTGAAATCACTTCTACAGAAAAGCTAAACGCAACCTCAAACACGTCTGTAATAAAAATTTTATAATTTTCTAAATCA
>JBLHOX010000026.1:0-15363 GCA_047623725.1 Dokdonia sp.
TCATTTGATAGCCTCCATCTCCTATAATAGCGACAACCTCACGATCTGGAGCTCCCATTTTTGCGCCGATGGCTGCTGGCAATGCAAAGCCCATGGTCCCTAAACCTCCAGAGGTAATGTTACTTTTAGATGTATTAAAATCTGCATAACGACACGCTATCATTTGATGCTGCCCTACATCGCTCACAATAATAGCATCGCCTTTTGTTTTCTTATTAATAAGTTCGATCACCTCACCCATGGTAAGACCTTCTTTGGTTGGGTGAATATCATTCTTTATGACTTTATCAAACTCGATGGCATAGTGATCTTTAAACCGCTGATGCCACGCTGTATGTTGTTTCTTTTCAATCAATGGTAAGATACGTCCCAATGAATCTTTAGAATTTCCAAGAACGGGAATATCTGCTTTTACATTTTTATTTACTTCAGCAGGATCGATTTCAAAATGAATGACCTTAGCTTGTTTTGCATACGTTTCAAGATTACCTGTCACACGGTCGTCAAAACGCATCCCGATGGCGATTAATACATCGCAGTCATTTGTTAAGACATTAGGTCCATAGTTTCCGTGCATTCCTACCATTCCTACATTTAAGGGATGGCTTGTAGGTATTGCAGAAACGCCAAGTATGGTCCAAGCTGCTGGGATTCCAGATTTCTCAACAAAGGCTTTGAACTCTTCTTCGGCTTCACCTAGAATAACGCCTTGTCCCCAAACGATCATTGGCTTCTTTGCGGCATTAATGGCTTGGGCCGCTGCCTTGAGTTGGTCTTCCTGAATCTCTGGCACAGGCATATAACTTCGGATGTGTTCACATTTCGCGTAAGCGAACTCAAATTCTTCAAACTGTGCGTCCTTGGTAATATCTATCAGAACAGGTCCTGGACGTCCAGAACGTGCAATGTAAAATGCTTTTGCAAGGACTTCTGGAATTTCTTTGGCGCTAGTGATCTGGTGATTCCACTTTGTCACCGGCGTAGAGATTCCAATAATATCAGTTTCTTGAAAGGCATCACTTCCTAATAAATGTGAGCCAACTTGACCTGTAATACAGACCATGGGTGTACTGTCTATCTGCGCATCTGCAATACCTGTAATCAGGTTTGTTGCGCCAGGGCCAGAAGTAGCTACTGCTACGCCTACTTTTCCTGTAGCTCTTGCAAAACCTTGCGCAGCGTGGGTCGCACCCTGCTCGTGACGCGTAAGTACGTGCTGAATCTTATCCTGATGTATATGCAATTGGTCATAAAATGGCATAATTGCGCCTCCTGGATAGCCGTAAATTAAGTTTGCTCCTTCTGCTAATAAGCAGTGGATTAGCGCTTCACTACCTGACATTGTTGTCGTGGCAGTTTGTTTTTTTTGTATTGTCTTTGTTTCCATAATCCCTCACCCCCCGCCTCTCCCAAAGGGAGAGGAGCTATTGGGGAAATTTGATTTAAAATTCATCTGTTACACATCCTTCACTTGCTGAAGAAACTGTGCGTGCATATTTATATAAAGAACCGCGTTTTACTTTCAATTCTGGAGCGATCCAGTTTGCTTTTCTAGCGGCTAATTCGTTCTCGCTTACTTCTACGTTTATGGTATTTGTTTCGGCATCAATGACAATGGTGTCACCGTCTTCTATTAATGCTATACCTCCTCCTTCTTGTGCTTCTGGAGTGATATGTCCTACGACAAAACCGTGTGTTCCTCCTGAGAAACGACCATCTGTAATGAGTGCAACATCTTTTCCTAATCCTGCACCCATAATGGCTGCAGTAGGCTTCAACATTTCTGGCATTCCTGGACCTCCTTTAGGGCCTTCATAACGGATGACCACAACATCTCCTTTCTTTACTTTTCCTTCGCCAATACCAGCATTTGCTTCATACTCGCCATTAAAAACTCTTGCGCTTCCGCGAAAATGTAATCCTTCTTTTCCCGTAATCTTTGCAACCGAACCTTCGGTTGCTAGGTTTCCATAAAGGATACGGATGTGCCCTGTTGCTTTGATTGGGTTTTCAACGGTGTGAATGACATCTTGATGTGCTTTAAGATGATCTACTACGGCTAGGTTTTCTGCAAGTGTTTTTCCAGTTACTGTTAGACAGTCTCCATGCAGCATTCCTTGCTCTAGCATGTATTTAAGAACCCCAGGAACACCGCCTACGTTGTGTAAGTCTTCCATGAGATATTGTCCGCTAGGTTTTAAATCTGCTAAGAAAGGTGTGGTATCACTTATTTTTTGAATATCATCAAGTGTAAAAGGGATTTGAGCAGCTTTGGCTATCGCTAAGAAATGCAACACAGCATTTGTAGATCCACCTAACACGGTTACAAGCCGAATGGCGTTCTGAAGTGATTTAAGTGTTACAATATCTGATGGTTTGATGTCTTGTTCGATAAGATGTCTCAGTGCTTTTCCTACTCTCGCACACTCGGCTGTTTTATGAGAACTTACAGCAGGGTTTGATGAGGTGTATGGTAAGCTCATCCCGAGAGCTTCTATGGCGGATGCCATGGTATTTGCAGTATACATACCACCACAAGCACCAGCGCCAGGACAGGCTTTCTTAACAACGGTTTTAAATTCTTTTTCGGTGATGGTTCCTGCGACCTTCTCTCCCCAAGCTTCAAAAGCAGAAACTACGTCTAGCTTTTTATCTTCGTGACATCCGGGAGCAATCGTACCGCCATATACTAATATAGATGGACGATCTAGTCGTAATTGTGCCATGAGTGCACCTGGCATATTCTTATCACAGCCTACGACCGTCACAAGTGCATCATACGACATTGCTTGTACTACCGTCTCCATAGAGTCTGCAATAATATCACGAGATGGCAATGAGTAACGCATTCCAGGAGTTCCCATAGAAATTCCATCACTTACACCAATGGTGTTATAAATAAGACCTACAAGATCTGCTTGTTGAACACCTTCTTTAATGTCTTTAGCAAGTGTATTGAGATGCATATTACAAGGGTTGCCTTCATAGCCTGTACTTGCAATACCTATCAATGGTTTTTGAAAATCTTCATCAGTAAGACCGATGGCATGTAGCATAGCTTGTGCTGCGGGTTGTGTTGGGTCTTGTGTAACGGCTTTACTATATGGATTGAGTTCTTTCAATGGTGTATTATTTTAAAGTATTAAAACTAATTATTCCCTTTTATTTTTAAATTTCACTTTATAATTACTTACGTTATTCAAGTGTGTTTTAAACTATTTATATTTCTGATTATCATTATGTTATAAATATTTCAGCTCCACGAGTCACAGCAAAAAAAAACCTGTATCGATGTGTTGATACAGGCTTTATATAGTGATATAGCAATCTGTATCATTCCTTTGCAGGAATAATAATAATGACGCTATTAATAATCTGGTTTCTCATAAACTTAGGATAAATGTATAAAAAGTTTTTTGAAATATAGTACATAGTTTATTATAAATAGTCACTTGTATAGTTTTTCGCTGATAAAGCGTAAAACATATAACTATTATTTCCAAAATCGAAATTTATCTACAAAGTCATTAATCTCACGAAGATATACACTGATTTGAGCAGCTGTATCTGATTCTAAAGATCTACCTAATATATAGATAGTAAATAGAACATAAATACTAAGTAATAGTATTGCACTTATAATTCCCATTTTTCTTTTGGCTATATATATAATGAAAGCAACAAGTGTGAGTATAAATAGTAAAATACGAAGTTCTGATATATTTACAATAGTCTCTGAGTTCATTTCTATAGGTCCGTAGATAATTGTAAATAGAAATAAGGGGAATCCTAATGCAAAACAAACATCAAAAATATTACTTCCTAATGCATTAGAAACAGCATCATCATAGTTTCCTTTTTTAGCATCTTTCATAGAAAGGATTGTATCTGGGACACTTGTTGCTGCACTTGCTAGAATAACTGCTATAAAATAAATAGGCATGTTTAAGGATTCTCCCATCCATTCACAGGATTTAACTAGCAACAAACAGGCAAAACCTATAATAATCATTGCAACTATAAGCATAGACCATGAATTTGATGAATTAATACCGTTTCTTACAAAAAGAGGTTCCAGATTAAGAGTAAGTATATTCATAAGTGTACTACCACTTTCATCATCATCATCATCATCATCATCATCATCATCATCATCATCTTCTTCTTCTTCTTCTTCTTCTTCTTCTTCTTCATTATTGTCTTCTCCTTTTCTTTTCATTGAAGAAAGCATATATATAGAATATACTGCATACATTCCCATAAGAACAAGACCATGCGTCCAATTAAGGGAGTCGCCTCCTAAAAGGAAAATAAGGACAAATTCACATATCAATAGAGAAATACCATCACGAAACAGCACTTTTTTTGAAACCTCTACATGTGACGTTACTCTTTTTAAGACGACAACTAATATAACTACAGCTGGGATAATCATTCCATTAAAAATGGCACTACCAGCAGTAGTACCAATGCCACCTGCAAAACCGTCTTTATCCTTTAATATGAATAGGAAAAACAATGTGGTAAAGAGTTCTGGCATAGATGATCCAATCGCATTTATGGTAGCACCTCGGACTCCTTCACTTAGGTTTCTTCCTAAATATTCTGAAGCGGCTTCAAAACCATCACTTGCTCGCCAAATAATAAGGCAACTTAAAATAATAAAAGCTATTGAACCTATTAAAGTTAAAATCATAGTTATAAGTTATTTGTTATTGTAATAGTAGCAACTCTTCCACCAGTATCTTTTGAAAAGAGTATTTTATTGCCATTTACGAGTGTTATTGTTTGTCCTATTGGTATTTCTTTATCGTTTGTAACGTCTTTTAATGTGGTTAATCCTTCATTAATAAATAGCCATTGATTGTTATGAAAGGCAAAGTAGCCTAGTCTTTTCTTATCAAGTGATGTAAGACGTTCATTTCTTATAATATTTCGATTGACATGCCATTTATGGAGCGTTGTATTATTGCATATAACCAGTCTTTGGTTTTCTGGTTTCCATACGCCTTCATTAAACTGGTAGTACAAATCTAAGATGGGAATAGATTGTTTATACTGTGTATTACAAAAAGGGCATTTTGTAATCTTTGAATTGTTATAAATAAACCACTGTTGGTTACAGTTATTGTTACTACACTTTAATTTTAAGTCATCTGTTTTTATGAGAGCTTGTTCCCAACTTTCAGCTAGTGGTCGTTCTCTTGGGTTTTGTAATCCCTTTATGAAGGCTTGGTCAAAAAGTTCCTTTAAATACGGTCCCGCAATTGTATAAGGGGTTGCATTCAGGTCTGTCCAAGGGTGAAAATTTTTCTGATTATCACCGTATTCTCTTTTAAAATTACGATTACTATCATCAGTAGGGTGTTCAATAAATAAAGCTTTTGATCCCATAAGTAGATCTTCTTCTTCATCAGCTTCTATAGCTCCAAAAAAATTACCTCCTCTTAAGGGATGTCTATAAAACAAATACATATAAACTAGTACAGAAAGTGCATGCAAATCTGTGAGTCTATTTGGTAAGTTTCTATTTGGATCTTTTACATTAAGACTTTTTGTAGCAACTACCTCTGGAGCTATAAAATCGGCAGTTCCAATAACATCTGGCGGAAAAAGCCCAGGAACAACTAGACCATCAATATCAATAATTGAAGCTGTTTTTGTAACTGGGTCAATTAATACATTTTTATAAGAAAGGTCTGAATGTGCTAAACCTGCCGCATGCATTCTTTTAACACCTCTAGCAATATTTACACAGACTTGAAAATAACTTAACCAATTACCAAGTTCTGATTTATCTAACTTTAATCTAGAAGTTTGTGATCTAAACTTAGCACTAGCAAACCACTTTCCTTGTTTCTCTTTTCCTTCTAAAAGTGTATTTGTAGAGTATCCTTTCTTAAAAAAGAAATTTTTAGAATAACAGGGTACTATAATTCCTATTTTATCTTGTTGTTTTATAACATCTGTGGGCCATGCATATAGTGTTTTGTAGTAATCGCCTCCTTCTCTATTAAAGAAACCATCACGATATGTTGTACAAATCTTCTTGAGTCTTTCTATAGAATTAAAATCTTGTTTATCTCTATATATAGCTACTACATAAGATTTATCAGGGCTAAAAAAAACATCTTTCATCCCTCCACGCATAGGTTCACCATTATCAACATATTGATAATTCATTGTTGCATTTATGACTGAAACTACTGTTTTTGTTGTGCTCATTATGCTAAAAAATAATTGCTAAGGTTCTATCATCGTGATTTCCTTTACTCCAAAAATCCATCCACTTACCTAAATTTTCATGTATTAAAGAAGGTTGTTCTTCAAAATTTACAGCTATACCATCTTCATTGTCCCCTTTAAGGTCTTCAATAAATTCAAGCCATTTACTCGTTTTATCCAAATTTGCTTCTACTTCAAATTTAGGGTCATATATACCGTCTGTCATTAAAAAAAGATATGAAAAGTCTTCTATTAAACGAACTGTAAATCTAGAACTCATAGGTCTATCTGTAGAGTGAAAGATTTCTGGTTGTGTTATGAATCGCGTGCCTCCACCAAATTCTCCTACGTCAAGCCAATTTAATAAAGTAGCATTATTACTCCCTTTATTTATAATTCCAATTGGACAATCACCTACACTAAAAGTTGATACCAAGTACCCTATATCAAATTTCTTGAAGAGCGTAAAGATAAGTGTCGAATGAAAATGTTCTACTGGATATTTTACTGCCTTAGATGCATACTTATCTGGATGTTCACTTTTTACTTTTTCTGACTCTTCATGAATTTTTTTGTTTACAAAAAGAACAGCTTTATATAAAGACCTTATCCATTCATTCTTTGCTGATTCAAAACGTACCTCATCTTTATGTTCAGAAAAAAATTGTATTTCTTCTTCAAATTCAACCAATTCACGTAAAGGCATTTCATTTTCAAAATACTCAATAAGAGATTCACAAGCAATCTTAGATCCTTGTCTTGAAAATATTGCACTCCCTGCACCATCTGAAACAGAAACTACTGTCCAACCTGTCCTATCAAAATGCTTAAAAGCAGCATGATCATCTCTAAAGCTACCAACGTTTTTATGAGAACGTCCTCTTTTTGAAGAAAAAATAATGGATTTGTCCTCAAAACTCTCATGACCAGAATCATTATCTTCTTTCCAAAACAAATCATTCTTATCGCTAGGTAGGTCTTTCCAAAGAGATTTAGGGTCAGGATTTACTACAAAATTAATTTGTTTAGAATGTGGAGTTTCTAGATCGGGTTCTCCATTTACATTAAATAAAATTTGAATTTTAAAGTCTCCACTTTTTGAAGGTATTCCTTCAATAGTAAGAGTGTCCAAATCAAACGTTAACCCTAGAGTTTCTAAATCTTTAAATTCTATAGTGGATACATTTTTATTTGTGAAAAAATCATTTTCAAAAACGTAAGAATACGGTATGTTTTCTTTAGCATTAGGAAGTTGTAAAGATTCATTTTTGAAATTAATAATCCGCGTTTTTATTTCCCAGGCTTGCATGATGCTATTTTGTAAATTAGATATAGTCTGTATAGAGTTACTAATTTTTTTATCTCTTATAAATTCATTTATTACTTCTTCTTTTACTGTCGAAAGATTTACTCCTTTTTTTGAGAGTAATCTAGTCAAATACAAATGACTATCATCCATCATTAACCTTGGGTTCTATTTATATCAAAACCTTCTGAACCTCCAGATCCATAGTGTCCTTTATTACCACATCCTGGACAGGTAGTAACCCGCTCTTCTCCTATACAATGTATCTGACCACAGTTGCAAACTGCAAATGCAATTTGATTTCCACAACAAGGACAAGTAGGTGCTCCTACAAGTTCTTCTGTACTTACTGTTAATTGCTTTGAAACATTATCGGATAACTCTTTATAACTTTCATCTACTTGATAAGCGCCATTAAGTTTATAAGCTTTTGTCCCTAAATCTATTCCTGCAAAATTAGATTTAAGGATCGTTTTCTTATACTTCATTAAATAGGTCTTACTGGTATTTTGACATAAAGCAGATAGTATGACATAATTATCATCTATATGATTTTTTCTAGGGGCATCTTTTGTTATATCAATAGTAGATAGGTTATCTGAATCCATAGATGCCAGTTCAAACCCTGAAGCATTATTTTCGACGCTTTGACTACTTGTTTTAATAGAATCTGTCACCCATTTAAAAAACTCTTTATACCCTTGATTATCTGTATTTTCTAGTTTCAAAACATGATCTGACAGTTGTCCTAATAATTGGTTATCTACCCCATCTCCTAAGGATATTGCTACGAGATTTGCAGTTCTTTTCCAATTTTTATTCCATTCTTGTGTTGCTTGTGTTGTATCATCAGTAGGAACTCCATCAGTAAAGAGAAAAACTATGGGTTTCCAATCTCCTTTTTGCTCGGCTGTTGTTTTTACTAAGTTTTTCCTAAGATCAAACATTAAATGTCCTAATCCTTTACTCAATGAAGTACCACTTCCTATGGGAAATTTAGGAGGATAAAAGCTTATAATATCCTGAAGAGGTACTAATGTTTTAGCTTCTCCTGCAAAAACAATAATAGAAATCCAAACTGTCTCTAATGCATTAGGATCTGTTTTAAGTTCCTGAATAATTGTAGCAATACCATCTTGAACTTGAGCGATAGGATCACCCACCATAGATTCGGATACATCAATTAAAAAATAAATAGGCAATCTTCTCATACTATGACCTTAAAATGAATAACAAAATAATTATGATAATAATTTGTGAACTGTCTATAAACAAATTTTCACCTATCTTAAATGGTTTTAAGATAGTGCTGGTAAAATTAAGTATAGGTTCTATAACCTTTTTAATTTGCAAAAAAATACGAGCATATTTAGGATATAATTTAGTCTCTACAAATTTTAACTTACTATAGATGAAAATAATAACTACAAAAAAAATGACAAGTAGTTCTATGAGTGTTTTTGTCATATAACTATAATATCTTCAGATGGTGGAGGTGGTAATGAAACCGTATCTGTAGTTCCCAAACTTTTATTTCCTTGCTCAATAGTATCTGAAACCCACATAAAAAATTGCTTAAGAGTATTACTATCTGCTGTCTGTAAATGTACTACTGTATCTGTAAGTTCTTTTAACTTATCATCATCTGCAAGATGTCCTGCAGCACATCCCACAATTGTTCCAAAATTTAATGCCTTAATTTTAGGAATCACTTCTTTATATTGAAGAACATCTGAAGGCTTTCCATCTGTAAATAAAAACAAGAGTGGTTTCCAATCTCCTTTTTGATCTGGGGTACTTTTTTTGATATCTCTTTTGACTCTATCATAAAGAAATTCTAATGCTTTCCCTGTAAAAGTTGGACCACTTTGCGGACATGTGATATCTGGTAATTGGAAAGATTGTAAATCTGTAAGAGGCATGATTTCTTTAACCTCCCTATCAAAAGTAATAATACTAATCCATAGAGTTTCAGAAGCCTGTGCATCTGAGCGCAATGTATTAATCATTCCGCTCAAAGCATTATTAAGAGCTTCAATAGGCTCTCCTACCATTGAGCCTGATGTATCCAATAAAAAATATACTGGAAGTCTTCTCATAAAATTTTTATTTTAATAAATTACGTAGTGATTCTGGTAATGCGCTTCCTAGTGTTTTGTGTAGATGCTCTAGTAATGCCTTTTCTACAGCATCTATTTGACCATCTCCTTGAATTTGGCTTACTAGGTATTTTGCTTCATCTTCGTCTATCTCTCCATTTGAAGTATCATCATCAAGTACAAAGCTTGAAATCGCTTTTACAAATAAACCTTTCCAAGAACTATCATTATCTTTTCCAGAAACAGCATCATTTAATTCAAATAAGAAATCTGCTTCTTCTTGATCAATAGTTCCATCTGCATAAATAACAGCTTCAATTTCTTTTACTTCTGCTGCATCGATGATGCCGTCTTCTAATATTTCTTTTTTTAATACTTCTAGTGATTTCATTTTTATATTTTATTTATGTTATAATTATACAACTATATTTAATTCTGATGGTGGTGGAGGTAACTCATTCATCCCTCCCGTTTCTTTACCTGATTCTTCTACTTTTGTAGATGTTACTCCTATAGATGCAGTCACCCATGCAAAAAACTGTCCTATACTATGACTATCTGCGGTATCAAGGCTCACTACATTGTCTGTAATTTGTTTTAGAAGTGAAGTATCTGCTCCACTCCCAGCTGCACAAGCCACTATAAGCCCAGTTTTTCTCTTTTTGAGTTCAGCAAGGCCTTGTTGCATATTATCTGTTGGAATACCATCTGTCATAATAAAGATAAGAGGTTTCCAATCTCCTTTACTCTCGGCAGTAGTCTTAGCAACTTCTCTATCTATACAATTACTTACAAGATTTAATGCTTCTCCTAAAGACGTCGTACCAGAAGCTTGAATATCTGGCGCTTGAAAAGATGCTAGATCTGTTAAAGGCATAACTTGACTTGCTGTACTATCAAAAGTAATAATACTCAAGAAAGCTGTTTCTATAGCCTGGGGATTCTGACGTAAAGAACTGATCATCATCTGAACCCCATTCTTAACAGATTCTATAGGTTCCCCCATCATTGAACCCGATGTATCTAATAATATATATACAGGAAGTCTTCTCATTACACGTGGTTTTTAACTATTCGCTGGATCGTTTGTAAGAATATTTTATCATCTGTTGCTTCACCTATCGCATCAAATTTCCATTCATTATTTCTTCTGTATAGTTTACCCATAATCATAGCCCCTTTTCCAGCATATGTACCATCAGTAACAATATCATAATTAGAGTGTACATTATTTACTCTAGAAGGTGTTCCTTCGTACATTCTAATTTTCGCAAATGGGATGTTAGAAAAATCAAAGTTCTGCCCTTTATTTAAGTAAATATTTAAAAAGAAGAATATTTTATCAACATTACTATCTACTCTATTTAAATCAACCGATATGATTTCATTATCAAGTCCATCATCACCGCCTACATCACCTTGTCTATCGTCTCCACTATGCTTTAATGCTCCATCTTTGGAATGAAGCTTCCCTAAAGGAGCATTATTTTGTTGCAAAAACCCGTTGTACTCTGGAGAATAAATCCAGTCGCACAATTCTCCATTTGCATCAACCATGATACAACTTAGATCGAGATCTACATCTTCTATTTTTTTTCTAGTACCAAATAGTCCTTTTTTAATTGTTTCAATCGCGCCCCAATTTACACCTACACAAAAATTAGTAAGTTGTTCTCCTGAAGATTTTCTCAAATCAATCTTTTGACCTTTTGTCAAGTTAATTGCCATAATGTATTGTTTAATTAAGCCATTGTTTAAGTATTGTTCTTATAGATACTGTTTTTCTATAGTCACCAATGTTTGTTCCAGATCTTCTGCACGTACAGGATCACCTATCGCATCAAAAGACCAAGAATTGTTAGTTTTATATAAAGACCCTAATACCAAAGACACATGCCCTGCATATTTTGGATCTGAAGCTATTTCGTATGTTGCAAATGTTTTTAAAACTTTTTCTGGAGTTCCTTCATAAAGACGTATAGAAGCAAAAGGAACTGTAGCAAAATCTTGTTTTTTATAGCTATTTAAAAAGAATACTATTTTAGTTACAGACGCATTCACTTTCTTTAGATCTACAGAAATAATTTCATTGTCCAACCCATCATCTCCATCCATATCTCCTTCACGATCATCTCCACTATGGATTATCGAACCATCTTTTGAAACTAACTGACGAAAATAAACAACATCTATTAATTTTTTATTTGCATCAAAAAGACCACAACTAGCGTCAAGATCTACTGCTTCTTTAAATGTTTTTTTAACCCTTTCTTTTGTTCCTCCTATACCCAAAAAGCCTCCTTTACGAACTTCTTGTTCATAACTACCTTCTATAGCTCCCCAGTTAAGACCAACGCAAAACTCTGTAAGTCCACTAGCATTTCCAGAAGAGTCTTTTTTTGTGAGATCAATTTTTTGACCTTTTGATAAGTTAATTGCCATATTAAAAAGTATCGTTAGAGATTAATTATATTTATTTAAAAAATCTTCTAACCCTCCATTCATACCCATTCCTATAGCTTCAAATTTCCACTCATCATTTCTTTTATATATACGCCCAAATTCAACTGCAGTCTCTACAGAAAAGTCTTCATCAAGTTCAAACTTCATGATTTCACCATTACCATTGTTATCTACAATTCTTACAAATGAGTTTCTAACTTGACCAAAATTTTGCTTTCTAGCTTCATACTCATCTATCGTAACGACAACACAAATCTCTGTAGCATTTGAATCAATTTTTGATAAATCTATAATAATAGATTCGTCATCTCCATCTCCTTCACCTGTACGATTATCTCCTGTATGCTCTACAGCTCCATCTGGTGATTTTAGATTATTATAAAACACAAAGTGTTGATCTGATAGTATTTTTTTATTCTCACCTAGAATAAAGACAGATGCATCAAGATCAAAATCTACACCTGTAGAAGTCTCATTAGTATCCCATCCTAGGCCTATTGTAAAATTTCCTGTAGATAATGTTTCTCTTTGCCCTTTTTTTAAATTAATTGCCATGCGTACTATTTTTATTTTTTAAATTATATTATTTGATTACTTCTCCAGAATAATGCTTGTTTACAAAATATGCAAGGTCTTCTTTATACCCTATTCCAGATGCTTCAAACTTCCATTGATCATTCCTTCTATATAGTCTACCAAATTCTACAGCAGTTTCAATAGAAAAATCTTCATCAAGTTCATACTTTGCAACAACCTCATCTGTCACATTATTTACAATTCGGATGTAAGAATTACGCACTTGACCAAAGTTCTGTTTTCTAACTTCAAAATCTTCTATCGTTACGACAAAAAGAATCTCTTCTATTCCATCTGGAAGAAGATTAAGATCTATCATAATTGCTTCATCATCATCACCATCACTAGAATTTCCGTCAGGGTCGTCTCCTGTATGGCGTACACCAAACTCTCCAGAAGAACATCCGTTTTTTTCACAAGGATTATTCTCGTTATGACCTAGTCCACATAAATTATTGTAAAATATAAAATGAGATTCAGAAGCTAGTTTTTTGTCTTTATTGAGTAAAAATGCAGAAGCATCAAGATCAAATTCATGTCCTGTACCTTCATTTGGATCCCATCCTAATCCAATAGTTAATTTAGAAAGACCTATTTCAATTTTCTGTCCTTTCTGTAAATTTATTGCCATATTAAAATATGATTTAATAGTTATTCTTTATTAAACAGAATATGTTTCACAAAAAGAAATACCTATCATCACATGATAAGTACAAATCCCCCTTAATAAAACATAGATATGTTTGGAACTATATTAGTAGTCGGTTTGTTTTTATAAATATTAACGAAACAATCAGGTAACAAGCACTGCATTTTGTTACTATAAATACCTTACAAACAATCTCTTATACAAGTAAGCGTTTTACTAAATCTAAAGCACTTTAACATCTCCTGGCTATTTATTATAATGAAATCTATAGTAAAAAGAAGTTTTTAAAATACCCATTCCGCACAATAAGATTTATAACTTATGCCAGACAAATATTGTGTAAGTCAGGATTTATTTAAAAATGTAATTATTTTTGTAAAAAAAACATGTCAAGCATTCCTCCTATTGTTGATTCACAACGTGCATATTTTGCTTCTGGCGCTACAAAGTCTATAAAACAACGTATCCATATTTTAAAACGCTTGCGCGAAAGTGTAAAAAAACATGAAGAAGCTATTCACCAAGCTTTATATACTGATTTTAAAAAACCCTTATATGAAAGCATTTCAAGTGAAACTGGTATTGTATTAAGAGAATTGCAACTAACTATTAAAAATTTAGAATTTTGGGCACGCCCTAAAAAGGTAAAAAGCTCGATGGCAAATTTCCCTAGTAGTGACTATCTATATTATGAACCTTATGGAACAACACTTATCATTGCTCCTTGGAATTACCCATATCAACTTGCATTAACTCCTCTTATTGGAGCTATTGCTGCTGGAAATACAGTCGTTATAAAACCTAGCGAACTTACCTCTGTTACGAGTCAAATTATAGAAACCATCATTACCGAAGTATTCCCGCCAGAATATGTGACTGTAGTACAAGGTGCAATTCCAGAAACCACTGAGCTATTAGCACAACGTTGGGATTACATCTTTTTTACGGGTAGTGTTACTGTAGGAAAAATTATAGCAAAAGCAGCTGCAAAGCATCTAACGCCTACCACACTTGAATTGGGAGGAAAAAACCCTTGTGTGATTGATGCTTCTGTACATATGCCTTTGGTAGCAAAGCGTATTGTATGGGGAAAGTTTTTAAATGCAGGACAGACGTGTATTGCTCCTGATTATATCCTTATTGAAGCTACCGTAAAAGAAGCATTTTTTAAGGCATTGAAAAAAGAATTAGACGATGCTTATGGAAAAGACGCTAAGGCATCACCAGATTTTGCAAGAGTTATTAATGAAAAGAATTTTGACAGACTTGCCCATATGTTAAAAGACACATCTATTGTTATAGGTGGGCACACAGATCGTGAACAACTTTATATAGCGCCTACAATCATTGACAATCCTAGTCTGGATAGCCTTGTCATGGAAGATGAAATTTTTGGCCCTATTTTACCTGTGATTCCGTATCAAACTAAGTCAGATATTGAGGCTATTATACATCGTTATGAGAAACCATTATCGGGTTATATTTTTTCGCGAAAGCGGTCTTTTTCAAATTGGTTTTTAGAACGTTTTTCTTTTGGTGGTGGCGCTGTAAATGATACCGTGATTCATTTTATAAATGAAAAATTACCGTTTGGTGGTGTTGGTCATAGTGGTGTAGGAAGTTATCACGGCAAGCATAGTTTTCTTGCATTTAGTCACACAAAAGCTATTGTAAAAAAAGGAAACTGGCTGGATATCCCCATCAGATATGCTCCTTATAAAGGAAAAAGCAAGTTGCTCCGATTTGCTTTACGATGGTTATAATTGTTCTATAAGTTTGTGTTTCATTACATAAATAACAGCACCAACTCTAGAAGAAACTCCTAATTTCCGAAACAATTCTGCACGTCTATTCTCTATGGTTTTAGGGCTAAGATTCATACGATCGGCAATCTCTTTATAGCCTAAATCAGTACCACACAAATAGTTTAAAAACTCCTGATCTGTCGCTTTTAATTGTAGTTTTCTATGATTAGTAACCTCAGCCTTGGTTTCATTAGAAATACCGTTTAGGGCTTGTTCACGAAGCGATTTATCTACAATTTC
>JBLHOX010000027.1:0-15270 GCA_047623725.1 Dokdonia sp.
TGACATAATTAGCTGATTATCAGCAAATAAGATACGAAAATTATATCAAACAAACAAGGTAAGTGACTGATTTTTAGTTGACTAACTAGTAGTTTAATATACGATAAAAAACAAAAAAGTCGGAAGAAAAATCTTCCGACCATGACTATCATTTGGCGCTCTTTTTAATTTTAGGGAATTCCCGTATTGACCAATAATGAATTAGCATATACATTCGCTACATACCATTAATACTTTAATGATTATGAGTGATATACGTAGTCAAGCTGTTGAACTTTTCAATTCAGGGAATCAATTATACAAAGCTTATTCATTTAAAGAAGCTCTTGATAAGTACTATAAAGTAATTGATACTGACCTCTCTTTTTATAATGCTCACTTTTGGATTACAAAAACATTAATAGAGTTAGAAGAGTTCCAAAAAGGGATAGAATATTTCCAAGAACAAAATCATCTTTTTCCTAAGTTAAAGAGCGAGAAGTATATTTTACAACTAAGTAAAATATTAAGTGTAAAAGGCAAGCATTCTGAGGCATTAATAATTATTGAGCTACTGGATTTTAATTCAAAAAAGGCACATGCATCTGAATATGCATCTATTCTTTTTTCTAATGATAAAAATCAGGATGCTATTCATGCTATTCTTTCTCTTAACATTAGAGAAGAAATTCAAGCGGAATATAAAAAAGTAATGACTAATAAAAATGTTTCTCCTTCAATAGTTAAATCTTTAAAAGAAGAAGAAATAATACCATCATATCTTATAAAATCTGCTTACGTAGAGCGTTTAGGATTAATTAAAAACGTGAAGAGTAAAGAATATTATAGTAATCTAAAAGATAATCTTCAATACCTAAAACAAATAAAAGAAGATAAGACTTCTGATTACCTTTTTCTATTAGATAAAATAGAAAAAGGTAATCAGAAGTCACAGGTAATATTAGCTCAACAAGTACAAGGAGCAATTACATCTAAAGACGTATCAAAAGCAGAACAAGGGCTAAGTATATTAACAGAAACAAAATATAACGAGTTAAAAGAGCTGAATAAAAAACTAAAGTCACTCAAAGGGCAAAAAAATAAAAAGAAAATTACATTAATAGCTTTGGCAACAGCTATCGCTATAACACTCTCTGTTTTAGGGAACTTTCTATATAAGAGAGATCAACGGATACAAGCATATAATAAAGCCCTTAACTCTGAATCATTCAATGGATATACTGATTATTTAGAAAAATATGGAGATGATGAAGAGCTTCATAGACTACGAGAAGGTTTACTCTATGAAATCGCAGTAAAAACCAATAACAGTAAAGAGATTAATATATTCAAGAGACTCTATTCACAGAGTAGTTATCTTAAAACTATTACTATTTCAGTTTCTAATTCTAGCCTTAAGAAAGATTCAAAAATTGCTTTTTATGGTATTGCCAATGACTATAAAATAAATACTAATCAGAATAATTCAGCAAAAATCCCTGTTGGATGCAAGATTAGATATACTGTCAATTATATAGATAAAATTCCTATTGAACGTGCTTTTACGGTAATGGAAAATATGACGATATCAGAAGATTTGTATGATGTTAAAACACTTATTTTTAATGATGATTTTGAAAATAATCAAAATGGATGGAATGTCTTTAATGAAAACAAAGTTATATATAATAGGACGAAAAATAAAGGTGTTAAAATTGAAAGTGGAAACCTAAATCTCTATCACGAGTATAGTGACAATAAATTTGTTTTCAGTACTATTTTCTTGTCTAGAATAAAGCGTAATATTGATTTTGAAGTAGTAGCAAAAATAAAGCGTAATAATAGTGATAATGGCACGTTTCTTATGTTTGGAGCTACAAAAAGAGCATTCAACTATATCGCTTATTCTAAGAACGGTAATTATTCTTTTGGATATAATAATTGGGATAAATCTAATGAGCAATGGGTTTACCAAAGTGATAGATGGAAGTATTCTCACGCCGTTTCAAAAGGCAATACTTCCATAAATACTATTAAAATAATTAAAAGAAATAGGACCTTAAATTATAGTATTAATAATACATTCTTAGGAGAAGTTCCACTAAAAAAATGGTATGGTAGACAAATCGGATTTGGAGTTAATGGCAATACAAATTCTAATGTTCTTGATTTAGAGATATACCAATATAATACTCTTCCTAAAACGACTTTTACTAAAGGTTCTATATACTTCTGCTGGGTAGATGAATTAAATGTCAGATCAGGTGGCTCTACAAAGGATGAAATTCTTACAACAATTACCATGGGGGAAGCGGTAAAGTATCTTGGAGAGATAGGAAGTAAAGAAGTGTCAGCTACTTTTAAGAAAAAGCATAGCCCTGAATATTACTATAAAGTCGAGTTGCTAGACGGCACTATAGGTTGGGTACACGGAGGTGCTTTAAGTTCTTTGAACACTCAAACAAAAACTCCTTTTGAGGATTATAAACAAATCAAATAAGACTATTTACTATGGAAGAATTATTACTTGTAATGACTGGACTATTTTGGACTGTGATTATTGCTTGTATACTTGCTTATTTTTTTAAAGCAAGACCGCAGGTAGCGCACTCGACATGGGATCATTTAATAAATGACTTCTCATTTTCATCTAAAGAATTCTATACACTACTTACTAAAGAGTTACGTGAAAAGGGAATCACAGGAGTAAGATACGAAAGAGTAGCATTGAAAGAAGGAAATATTTTTTCTTCAAGACGACAATACTTAAGAATACGCTGGAAAGATTATCATTTTGATGTTTGTGCGGCACCTTTTGGAAAGGGATTTTTCCTTTCTTGGTGGCTTGTCTATAATTCCAGCTTACTAGAAGTACTTATTTCATATATACCTTTTATAGGTGATTGGTTAGTAAAAAAGCTATTTACGATTACGTTTTACAAAATAGATACCGCGACTATGTTTATGACCTTTACTCATAGAGCAATTTTGAGTGTTCTTGATGAATTAACTGTCGAAGAAGGTATTCCTTTGATACGTCATGATGAGCGTAAACCAATTCTTAATAATATTTTCACGAGGTAATTAATATGTCTTTATCTGCATTAGAAAAGGCAACGCTTAATTTCTATGAATGGGATTATCTAGGAAGAGGGTATTATTCATATAATGAACAAGTCGATCTTGAACCAAACTATGTTCCTTTTAGGCATACAACTATTTCTCACGAGAAATATATAGATGATGGTAGAGTCCCGAGTCTTTTAGATGACTTTATTGGACTCTTTAGTAAGAAAGAAGTAAAGGAAGAGGTAGTTGAAGATACTCCTGTATTTAAAGCTAATAGATCTTCGTATACAGAACTAAATGCTGGTTTTTCACTATCATTCAGAAAGGGAGAAGAGATTTCGTCATTGATCTCAGGAGAGTTTCTTAATATGCTTTCTTTCTCTGAAGCCCCTATTTCATTTGAAATAATTGGAACATACGATTCGATCACTATCCAAATAGCCTGTTCGCAGAGTGACAAACTACGAATTGAATCTCATCTTAAGGCATATTTCCCTCTTGTTATTATTAAAGACATAGTTGTTGAAGAACTTCCTTTTAACACAAACCACGTAATAGGAATATGCGATTTTGGAATTAGCGATGAACTTGCTCGCCCTATAACTATCCCTACATCGTTTGCTATTGATCCCTTAACCTCTATTATCGCAACAATGGATCATTTAGGTTTTGATGACATCATTGTTATGCAGGTTATTTTTAAAGGAGTAACCGCACCTTGGGCGAGAGATATTCCGTATGCCGTTTCTGACGGTATGGGGGGAAGTTTTTTTCCTGATAGTCCAGAAATGGTAAAGTGTGCTACTACTAAAATATCTGCTCCACTTTTTAGTACTGTTATTCGTATAGCGACGCAGGGAAAACCTCAAGAGAAAAGTGCCTATCTCGCTACACAAATAACCAAGAGTATTACTACTATTTCAACATCTGAATTTAATAAGCTCATTCCGTTGTCAAACAAAGGGTATGATTATCAAGATCACTTATATAATCTTTACCATAGGACGAGTAATCGTTTGGGAATGATCTTAAATAGTAATGAATTAGTATCATTTATTCATTACCCTAATAAGACAGTTCATTCTCAAAAATTAGGATTACCTGGAGGTAAAACAAAATCACTGCCAAAAGAATTATTTAATCAAAAATATACCCTAGGAATAAATGAACATAACGGGGTTGAAAGTGCTGTTACATTAGACGATGAAGCACGATTACGTCATACCCATATTATTGGTGCTACAGGTGTTGGAAAATCGACCTTGATAGCTAATATGATGTTTGAAGACATTAGCGCTGGTAATGGTTGTGCATTATTCGATCCTCATGGTGATATCGTTGAAGACATCATTAAGCGGATACCGATAGAGAGACAAGGAGATGTTGTTCTCATTGATCCTTCCGATACTGAATTTCCTATCGGATTTAACCTTTTACAAGCTCATACAGAAGCCGAAAAGATTGTTCTGTCTTCTGACCTTGTAACGGCTTTTAAGCGTCACGCTACGGCTTGGGGAGATAATATGACAGCGGTACTCTCAAACGCTATTAATACTTTTCTTGAAAGTAAAAAGGGTGGAACACTCATTGAATTGAAGCGCTTTCTCTTAGAAGATAGATTTAGAGAAGAATTTTTAATGAGTGTCGAAGATCAATCAATACTCTATTATTGGCATCACGAATATCCAATGATGAAGAAGGGGATTACGCCACTCTTAACGCGTATTGACACTTTCCTTCGTCCTAAGATCATACGATACATGCTTGCGCAAAAAGACGGAGTGGATTTTAAGGCTTGTATTGAAGGGAAAAAGATTATCCTTATCAAACTATCACAAGGACTCATTGGAGAAGAAAATAGCTATCTCTTAGGCTCTCTCTTTCTCGCTAAGATTAATCAAGTAGCACAGGGAAGGCAATTATTAGCAAAAAACAAACGCCATCCATTTTATCTCTACTTGGACGAATTTCATAATTTCATTACTCCGTCGATTACTTCAATATTAAGTGGCGCACGTAAATATGGTTTAGGACTCATATTAGCTCATCAAGAACTCGCTCAAATTGAAGAAACAAAGGTTCTTAATTCTGTTATATCAAACCCACATACTCGTATCTGTTTTCGATTAGGGGATAGTGATGCGAAGAAATTTGAATCTGGTTTCTCATACTTTGAACATGATGATTTACAAAGTCTTGGTATTGGAGAAGCAATAGTTCGGATAGGAAGTAGTCAGCATGATTTTAATATGACAACCTATGATCTAGCATCTATAGGCGAAGAAGAAGCGGAAGAAAACACCAATACTATTGTTGCTCATGTAAGAGAGCATTATGCGACCCCTCTTGAAGAAGTTCAAAAAATCCTTAATGCACAATTGCCTCGAGGAAAGAGTATAAAAAAGGAAACAGAAGATATTGAGAAACCTATTATCACAACAGATAATAAAGAAATAGTGCCAGAGGTAGAATTACCAAAAATACCTGCGTCACCTTTAGAACAACAAAAAGAACAATATCTCAAAGATACACAAGAGCTTGAGGAAGTACGGAAACATCGAGCATTACAGAACTATGTAAAGGCTTTAGGTCAAAAGCGAGGATATAAGACAGTGATTGAAGAAAAAACAGCTACTGGTGGTCGTGTTGATATTGGATTAACTCGAGATGATTTTCGTATTGCTGTTGAGATTTCAGTAACCAATACCCTTGACTATGAAGTAAAGAATATTCAAAAATGCATTGATGATGGATATAACCATGTTTATATGGTTTCTGAAAGTATGATACATCTTAAAAACATCAGTACTAGAGCAAAGGCTACCATAGAAAAAACGTTGCTTAAAAAGGTGAAATATTTAACCCCTCTACAATTACCAGAACATCTGGATAACTTCACCCAAGAGAAACCTCAAAATGTTAAACGTGTTAGAGGGTATCGAGTGAAGTCAAATCACATCGATATTACATCTTCAAGTGCAGAAGAAAAGAACGACACTTTGCAAAAAATCATTCTCTCAAATAGGACGTCAAAAAAGAAGTAAAAAACTCCAAAATACTCTTGAAACAAGGCTTTTTGATTGCTGTTCTAGCACACATTTTGTAACTTAAAGTCTAACAAAAACAAGGTAATATGACTAAGAAGAAGATCGGAATTTGGATACGTGTTTTAGATCCGAAGCAAGTCCAAAAAGATGGACATGTTCATCAAGAAATTAGAGCGCGAGATTTTGTAAAATCACGAGATTGGGAAATAGTAAAAGTGTATAGACTTGAGGCAATGACGGGAAAGTCAATTATGAACTATCCGCAGACAAAAGAGATGATGCATGATATTAAAACAGGAGTTATATCAGGTATTGTCTTTGCTAAACTTGCTCGTCTTGCGAGAAACACCAAAGAACTTATTGAAATATCAGAATATTTTATGAAATATGACGCTGATCTTATTTCTATGGATATGATGATTGATACCTCAACCCCTATGGGGCGACATATTTTTAGGCAAATGTGTAGTGCATCTGAATGGGAACGAGAAGTAATTGTACAACGGGTAAATGAATCAATTCAGACACGTGCAAAACTTGGAAAATCTATTGGAGGACACGCCCCCTTAGGTTATAGATATGATGAGAATAAGAAACTTGCCATTGACCCTCAAGAGTCACCAACCTGCAAGCTTATGTTTGAACTCTTTCTTAAACACAAACGCAAAAGAACAACGGCACGCATGCTTAATGACAAAGGATATCGCTCACGAAGAGGGAGTCTCTTTTCTTATACATCAGTTATGAGAATATTAACTGATCCAGTGTATAAGGGCTTAAGAAGAATGAATTATAGTACTTCTAATGAAAAAGGAAGAAAGATATTCAAACCTAAAGAAGAATGGTTCTTTCATAAAGTTGATCCCATTGTATCTGTAGAAACATGGGATGAGGTAAATTCAATCATTCAAAAACAAACAAAATCTCACATTCAGCCACTCAATAGAAGGGTAAACCTTTTTACTCGATATGTCTTTTGTACCTGTGGAGGAAAAATGGTTACACGAAATAGTAGTAAAAACTATATATGTATGGATCAGTGTGGTAATAGAATTCACAAGGATGATTTAGAAGAAATCTTTAAATCAGAACTTTATAACTACATTGTTTCTGAACAAAGTGTGGAACATTACTTCGGACAACTTCAAGGTGTTATTGCTGACAAACAAAAGCAATTAGATGTCTTAGAAAAAGAAGAAAAGAAACTTAATACCTCTATAGAAAATATTCTCAATCTCTATAACAATGGTCAAATTGAAACAGAAGCTTTCAAAATATATCACGATAAACCTTACTTGCGATTACAACAAATAAAAGAAGAAGTACAAGAAATACAATTTGAGATTTCTAATTTCTCAAGTCAAAAGAATGCAACACAGTCAGTGTTTAATGAAGCCAAAAATCTTTATGAAAAATGGGATTCCTTTTCTCTTCCAGAAAAGAGAGATATCATTGAAATCATTACAAAAGACATTACGGTAAGTGATAATGAAATTACCATCAACCTCTATAGACTCTTGCCTGACGGCTTTGCTCCGCATTCTTTTGAATTGACAATAAATGGGCAACACAACCAATAGGAGAAATCGCACACGTAGCTAGTTGCTTTTAGTCGGTAGACGGTAATTTCGATACAATTTTCGTGAAAAGCGAAAACCACTCAATCACCTTGCATTCGTTTCGTTTCAGTTTCAAGTTTGCACTGATTCTCTTGATGCGATTTCTCGTTGCTCGTGCCTCACGCTGTCGAAATGACTAGAAGCCATCTCGGTAATTTCGATACATTTCGACAAGCTCAATGCAACGCAATTTTCGCTTAAAGCGAAAACCACTCCATCACCTTACTTTTAAGTTTCAGTTTCAGTTTCAGTTTCAAAATAGCGTATTGCTCTATTTTAGAGTACTACTCTATTTTACACATACACAAAACCCACATTTTCTTTTTACCCCATAACAGTTCCTTCTCCTTTTGGGAGAAGGTTAGGATGAGGGATTCGCAACAGTTCCTTCTCCCTGTGGGAGAAGGTTAGGATGAGGGCAACAAAACATTATTTTCCGATAGTTTATACGTACATTACAGAGACGTAGAAAAACAATCGTATTGAGTACAAAAAAAATAGGGTTTTGGTCTAGTACATCACTTGTTGTAGGTAACATGATTGGGTCTGGTGTATTTCTATTACCCGCGTCTCTAGCCGCTTATGGCGCCATTAGTATTGTCGGTTGGATTTGTTCTTCTTTGGGAGCTATCGCACTTGCCATTATCTTTGGAAATTTAGGAAAATTAGCACCAAACACAACGGGAGGTCCTTATGCGTATACGCGATTAGGGTTAGGTCGGTTTCCTGCCTATTTGGTTGCTTGGGGGTATTGGATTTCTATTTGGTGTACAAATGCCGCCATTGCCGTTGCATTAGTAGGATACCTAGAGGTTTTCTTTCCTGTTCTTGGAAATAACCAGCTGCTTGCAGTACTTACAGGATTGGGGTTTATTTGGTTGTTTACATGGGTAAATTCCAAACCTATAAAAACGGTCGCCTTTGTACAGTTAATAACCACGATTCTTAAAATTGTTCCTATCATCCTTATTGCTTTTATTGGGATCGCGTATATAAAAATGGATCACTTTACACCATTTAACCTTAGTGGAGAAACGAGTCTTTCGGCTATCACAGCAACAACAACGCTTACGCTCTTTGCTTTTTTAGGAATGGAAACAGCGACCGTTCCTAGTTCCTCCATTAAAAATGCAGCGAGCACCATAAAAAAGGCCACTGTTTTTGGTACGTTGATTACCATCATTGTGTACATCATGAGTTCTGTGGCGATTATGGGAATTATTCCTCCAGAAGTTCTGGTGACTTCAAACGCTCCTTTTGCAGATGCTGCCGCACTATTTTGGGGAGAATCTGCCAAATATATCGTAGCCGCTGGCGCTGTTATTGCCACTTTAGGTGCCTTAAATGGGTGGATTTTAATACAAGGACAAATCCCAATGGCTGCCGCTCAGGACCAACTTTTTCCGAAAATATTTGGCAAAGTAAACAAGAACAGATCGCCTATTATAGGGATTGTACTATCAAGTATTTTAGCTTCTATTTTAATGGGATTGAATTATACAAAAAGCCTCGTTGATGCTTTTACGTTTATGATGAAACTTTCTACACTTTCGGTACTAACTCCCTATATCTTATCGACCATCAGTTTATTGATTTTGCTTCGAAAAAAGGACGGGTCTATCCCTTTGGGTAAAATGATCTTATCAGGCTTCAGTATCCTATTTTGTGTATGGGTTATTATAGGGTGCGGCACCGAAACAATACTCTGGGGACTTGTTTTATTACTCATAGGAATTCCTTTTTATGTATATCTAACCAAAAAAAGTTCTTAAATTTAGAGATATGGAACAGTTCTACATTCACCCAGACATCACGCAAGCTGAAACCTTGCCTGCCTCTTTTTATCGTAGTCAAGAAGTTTTTGACGCCATTAAAGAACGGATTTTTGAAAAAACGTGGCAATGGATTGGTGATGCTACGACCTGCATTCCGTTGACAGAAAGTGTGTATCCTTTTGTTTTGCTAGACAACTATCTCACAGAACCTATGATGGTGGTGAGAAATAAAGACAGTTCCATTACATGCCTTAGTAATGTATGTACGCATCGCGGCAATATTGTCGTACATCATCCAGGAAAAGTAAAAAACTTCACGTGTATGTATCACGGGAGGCGATTTGAACTCGACGGAAGCTTTAAATCAATGCCCGAGTTTGAAGAAGCTCAGGATTTCCCTAGGCCTTGTGATAGTTTACATACGTTTAAATTACAAGAATGGGGATCACATCTATTTGTCGGACTCGACCCTGCTTTTGACTTTTCTGAAGTGATCGAAGTGATGAAAGAACGTGTTGGCTTTTTACCGCTTAACGAGTTTAAATTGGATACTTCGCTGAATAAGGATTATATCGTGAATTGCCATTGGGCGTTGTATTGCGATAATTATTTGGAAGGATTTCATATTCCATTTGTACACGAAGATTTAAATAATGCATTAGATTATGGGCAATATAAAACAGAAATCTATGACCACGTAAATCTACAAATCGGATATACAGATAGCGGTGAGGAAGTTTTTACGCTTCCAGAAGGGCATCCAGATCAAGGAAAACTTGTTGCTGCATATTACTACTGGATATTTCCAAATATGATGTTCAATTTTTATCCTTGGGGATTATCTATAAACATTATAAAACCATTTAGCGTCAATAAAACAAAAGTATCTTTTATCACGTATGTGTATGATGAAACTAAATTAAATGCGGGTGCTGGCGCATTATTAGACAAAGTAGAGCGTGAAGATGAGTTTGTTGTAGAAGGAGTTCATAAAGGATTAAAATCTAAATTTTACAAAGCTGGAAGATTCTCGCCCACTCGTGAAAAAGGGGTGCATCATTTCCATAGTTTACTCGCAAAATACCTTAATGGCAATACCACTTAAAATTTACATTTTCTAGCTTAAAAATAGATGCAGTAGCCTTTTTTGAAATAGATACATAGATCTAGTTCTTATGTTGATATATACGCTTTCGCGAAAGCGGATAAAGAGGCTTTAAAACATATAGTACGATGAAGTACCCAAAACACTTACAACCACCGCATGATATTGATTTTGTTCATGGGATTAATATTGCCTGGATGGATTTTGGAAAAGATGTTGGTGTGCATCCTATCACTCAAAAAGAATACCATCCTGATTGGGATAAACTTGATGAGATTATGGAACTTACTGTTGCAAATGGCGGTAATGTAATCCGGTGGTGGTATCATACGGATGGGTCTACAAATCCGCGTTTTGATGAAGATAAAAAAGTACTTCCTAATCCTGATTTCTTCCATACAGATGTGATGCAAATCTTAGATATGGCAGCTTCAAAGGATCTTAAAGTCCAGATCTGTTTATGGTCTTTTGATATGCTTAAAACCAAAGAAGGGGTCGATGCTACTGCCAATAAAAATCTATTAACTGAAGTCATTCATTATACCTCTTATATAGAAAATGCCTTGCTCCCGCTCGTCAATTATATTGGTGCGCATCCCGGACTCTTCGCATGGGAAATCTTTAATGAGCCTGAAGGTATGACCAACGAGTATGCAAGTCATTGGGAAGGTTTTGCAGAACGCGTTACGATGGAAGACATCCAACGATTTATCAATAGAACGGCTGCGTATATACGTACTGCACAACCCAACGTCAAGATCACGAGTGGTGCTTTAGGATTTCTATCCTGCGTCAACGATCCCAAACATGGGTATCAAAACCGATATTCGGATCAGGTATTGGAAGATATAGGCGGAGAGATTAGAGGGTATTTGGATTTTTATAATATCCACTATTATACGTGGGCAAAAAAGGAAGGCTCTCCTTTTCACAACAGATATGACAGCAAAAAATTAGACAAACGAGCCATTATAGCCGAGTATTATCCAGATCCTATATTTGAAGTACCTACAGAAGATCTTGCCAAAAAACTAAAAGAACATGGTTGGCATGGCTCTATCGTTTGGTCATGGACAGACAAGTCGTGGGAGCTTATAGAAGCGGTACTGAAAGGAGGTAGTGATCTAGATGTGGTGTAGAAAACACGGCTTAAAATTCTGCTCTTTAGATGTATGCTTTCGCGAAAGCGGACTTATTATTTTAATTTTCTTCAATATGAAGTATATCGTTACAGCGTTCTCAATAATCTACATTAACTCTAAGAAATAAACTTCCCTGATGCTGTATCATACGAAACAGAAATATCTATAACACCTCCTCCAAATGATAATTCAGTCATAGGAGACGTAACTGTGGTCACTATAGAATTACCTGATGTTTCAGATTGCAACCAAATATACAGTATCGTACTAGGCGTCATAATTGCTGTACTTGCTAATAATACGGGCACCGCAGATACTGCATTCCCAGTGATAGTAGTCCCATTTACTAAAGCATCTTGGAAAAGACCTATTGTCATATAATCTTTATTATTAAATTCATTAAGCAATGCAAATGAATTTACTTTCCCTCCTGTACTTAGTCCTGAAATGACTCCTGTTTCTTCCAATGTATATAGCTTACCTGTAGATACTCCTATAGGTGTACATGTTAATTGAGTCAATATAGCGCCATGTACAATTTCTGTGCTAGACGCATAAATTCCATATTGTTCTTCCCATTTCACTTCATTTCGCACCAAAGGTTTAAAGCTTTGCCAAGCAACATTTGGGCTCCCGCCTTCTAATTGCTTTCCTATAGTAACTCGTGTGCCTGTTTTGGCAATATCTTGCAACTGTTGATCTGTAAAACTAATGTTGAGTGTGTAATTAGTCATGATATTTGTTTTAAATAATGAAACTTATAGTATAATAATCCAACTGTTTGAATTCATATAACAAGCACTAATATTCAAAAATAATTAAAAATTTCATTCTAAACATGAGTGTTTTTACGGGATTATACGGCTAATAACCAAGCATAAAAGTTAGTAACTTCTTTTATAAATACGATAACTATGTACGTTAAAGTATCATTTTTGCCATTCTGTCCGAAGTACATTTGTTGGATATTAATGGTCCAGCACATATTTTTTATGAAGCTAAAGAGTATGGTTGGCATGGGTCTATCGTTTGGTGATAGACAGACAAGTCCTGGGAACTGATAGAAGCGGTGTTGAGAGGTGGTAGTGATCACGATGTGGTGTAGTGTTTCAGAACAGAACAAATAAAGCTCATGAATTTTGATGAGCTTTTTACTAAAAATGATAGATTTATCAACGTTTATCAACATTTTATCGACAAAAAGTTAATTATTTCATGTATTTATGTCGATAAAATATTTTGTTGATTTACGTTCTCCTTTTTTCTTAATTAACTCTTCTACAAGCATTTCATCTAATTTTGCCTTTATAGTCCTCTTTTTTATTTCTAAACCTATTCGTTCATTTATTTCACTGATAGAGCTGTTTGGATAATTTTTTAAATCTTCATAAATAAGTTCTTTTAATCTATGAGGCTCAATACGTTTTAAATTGGTTTTTTCAATAAAATTAGCATCTCTTAAAAACTCAGGATTTACAAAATACATAGTCCCTTTTGTTTTTCCTTTAGATTTTATAACATCTTTATTTAAAAGACTACCTATCCAAGTCATGAGTCCGTTTGTTTTTTTAATATTCAATTTTTTTGATAATTCTATAGCAGATATTCCATCATTTTGAGCTATTAGTCCTAGTGATATTAACTCTCTTTGCTTTAATCTTAACTCCTTAGATGCCTTATCCATTAATCTGAGAACTTCATTACTTATTATTCTTTTTCTTATAATTACGACAACACGATCATCTCCTTCAAAAACTTCTGGAACTTCTTTCCCATTACCTAACAATACTTCATAAACTTTGTCGTAACCACTACCCTCTTTTTCCATGAGTTTTAAATCATAAAAGAGTTTTGACAAGAGTGCATTTCTTTGAATAGATTTTGTTAGAATATTACTAGGGGTAACTCCTAATGGTAATAAACCGGGGCTATGTATTTCTAATCGATCATCATATAAATTAATAAAAATATCACCACGCATTGTGTAGTTACGATGTGCAAATGCATTAGCTATCAATTCTCTAATAACCTCTAATGAATAATTATAGATGTTTTTTCGAAAAATCCCATCTGATACTTCAACAAATTCATTCCAATCAGGTATTTCGGTTAAAATAGCATTAATTAAATCTTTAGGGTTTTGAGAATAATCATCCCATACCTTTTTATAAATTTTATTTTCATCTATATCGTACTTAATAAATTGAACAGACGGAGCATAATGTAATGTTGCTCTATGAATTCTTTTACCTATCCATAACACTCCTAAATTAGTTAAAAACCCATCTTTTGTTAAAAAATAATATTCAATAATTTCTTCCATTGTCATGTCTTTAATGAAAGAACTTACTCTTTGAGAGGATTGGATGTTTTTTATAAATTCACTATATTTTTCTATATCACAATCTGCTAAAGGTATTCTTTTGACAATTTTTTCTTCCCATACGAAAGCATTTTTTTCAGAGACTAATCTATCTAAGTTATCAGGCAAAATAGGTTTACATTCATCCGAAACTCTCATATAATACTTACCATCTGTTGTACTAGCAATTGTTTGAGAACTTCTATGAATAGTTAATTCTATATATTCACCACCGTTTTCGGAAACCTTTTTATTAGCTAATATCCCTACATTAAGTGTTAATGCCGAAATCCTCTTTAAAATATTTTCTATATGTTCATCTTTTATTTTTTGATCTTTAAAAGGGAATTCTTCATCATCTTCAATACCAATATGAATTTTCCCACCGTAACTATTAGCAAAACACACACAGTCTTTAGCAAGTTCTTTCCAATTTGCTTTTTTTCCTTCTATTAATGCTAATGACTTCTTATCGAAGTGGCTATTTTCTTTCATATCAAAATAAATACTAGAAAGTTATTTTACTCTAAAGTACGAAGTTGTAATGAATTTAAAAGAAGATATATAAGTAAAATTCTTAGAAGGAAACTTCTGAATATTATTATTTATAAAAAATATTATTCTTAATGAGCTTTTGCTTCGTAAAGGCCTATATAATCGAACACTTAAAAAGACAATTGACTATATTTATCCTGTTATACCAATTATAATTGGTATAACATCATATCCTCTAAATCTATTGTAATGCAGAAAATCATTTTTGCCATTCCACCCGAAGTACATTTGTTAGATATTAATGGCCCAGCTCATATTTTTTATGAAGCCAAAGAATATGGGCTGGATGTTGAATTACACTTTATCTCCTTAGACGACACCTCTGAAATTAAAAGCAGCGCGGGTCTGCACTTTAGTCAACTCGTTCCATTCAGTCAAGTAAAGCTTAGTAAAAATGATGTGCTTTTTATTCCTGGGTTAGAATATCATCTCATTTCTGATGATTCTTTTATAAGAAATATACGTCCCTTTTTAGATTGGGTAACTGTCCAATACCATAAAGGCGCACATATCTGTTCTGTATGTACGGGGAGTTTTATTCTTGCTGAAACAGGTTTATTAAACCACAAGACGGCAACCACACATTGGAAATATTTTGATACGTTTTCACGAAAATT
>JBLHOX010000028.1:0-14929 GCA_047623725.1 Dokdonia sp.
ATAATAGAAAGATGTGTATTGCATCAACCTGTAACTATGAAGCAAATTAAAATTCACGAGACCTAAATGGGTAGCCCTATCATATAATTAATTGATAGTATGTAAATTACATATTGCTTCTTGTACGTTTTTAATATCATCTTACAGGAATCGTTCGGTGGAAAAAACATACCCTTGCCCTACCATATATTGTATCTCACGTATTTTGTGAAACTTTAAACAGTGCGTAATCATCGATATTCACTACATCATTAAAAGTCCCATCGAGGATAGATTTACATAGATATACAGATACGCATCCTATTATTTTGTGCTACACATTTTACAAAATAATAATGTGCTTCGCTACCTCGTTAAGAAACTCCACACCTCCAGATTTGAAGAAAACAAGTAACGGAACCGCAAACCCCTTTTTGGGGCTAAAAGCTACAAAAAAGGGGTTTACTTACCACCTCGTTAAGAGACTCAAGAGTATTCATTAAAACAGGAGCAGATTTGTAAAATAGTAGTTACGGATCGTGCATCTTGTTTTTGTATAAAAATGTACAAAAACAAGATGCACTCACCACCTCGTTAAGAGATTGCAAATACGATTGCTTATTTTAAAAGTTTACTTACATTTGCATCTGAAATAACGAGGACAGATTTGACTGCTTGCAACCTCCTAAAAAAATGCCTAAAATAATTACTGTAGTACGATTGAAACTTCAATCTCGGTGTAATTTTCCTAGGGTGCTTTCGTCAAATCGACTTCAAACTATCAAACAAACAGATAATGGCATATTTATTTACTTCAGAAAGTGTCTCTGAAGGACATCCAGATAAAGTAGCAGATCAAATCTCTGACGCACTTATAGATAACTTCCTTGCTTTTGATCCAGATTCAAAAGTAGCTTGTGAAACCCTTGTCACTACTGGACAGGTATTCCTTGCAGGAGAAGTAAAAAGTAACACCTACTTAGACGTTCAAAAAATTGCACGTAACACCATTAACAAAATAGGATATACCAAAGGAGAGTATATGTTTGACGGTAATTCGTGTGGTGTGCTTTCAGCAATTCATGAGCAATCTGATGATATTAACCGTGGTGTAGATCGTGATTCTAAAGAGCAACAAGGAGCAGGAGATCAGGGAATGATGTTTGGATATGCAACCAAAGAAACAGAAAACCTAATGCCATTGGCTTTAGACCTATCTCATAAAATATTGATCGAACTTGCAGCGCTTCGTCGTGAAGAAAAAGAAATCGCGTATTTACGTCCAGATTCAAAAAGTCAAGTGACCATTGAATATAGTGATGACAATGTACCGCAACGCATTGATGCGATTGTCGTCTCTACACAACACGATGATTTTGCTGAAGACGAGAAGATGCTTGCTAAAATCCGTAAGGATATTGTAGACATCTTAATACCTAGATTGGTTGCAAAACTTCCTGCAAGTATCGCTGCACTCTTTAATGATGACATCACCTATCATATTAACCCTACGGGTAAATTTGTAATAGGAGGGCCTCACGGAGATACAGGACTTACAGGTCGTAAGATTATTGTAGATACATACGGAGGAAAAGGAGCTCACGGTGGTGGTGCTTTCTCAGGAAAAGACCCTTCAAAAGTAGACCGTAGTGCTGCCTATGCAACACGCCATATTGCAAAAAATCTTGTTGCTGCTGGTGTAGCCGATGAGATTTTGGTACAAGTATCCTATGCCATTGGGGTTGTAGAGCCTATGGGAATTTTTGTAGATTCCTACGGAACCTCTAACTTAAACATGACTGATGGCGAAATCGCAAAAAAAATCACTGAAATTTTTGATATGCGTCCAGCGTCTATTGAATCACGTTTAAAACTACGCTTCCCTATATATAGCGAGACTGCTGCTTACGGACATATGGGACGTAAAAACGAGACTGTTACTAAAACATTTGAACGCCTTGACGGTACCACAAAAAATATCGAAGTTGAGTTATTTACGTGGGAAAAATTAGATTACGTAGACAAAGTAAAAACGGCTTTCGGATTCTAAGAAAGTACGATTTCAAATCATACAAAAGAGGTAGTTAGTAATAGCTACCTCTTTTTTTATGCTTTCGCGAAAGCGAAGTTTATACTGAGCCAGCCGAAGTACGAAAGCGTATACAGGAATTAATCCCTTTTACTGTAACTAATCGCTATGAATAACCGTCTTATAGCCAATCAATCAAAAATCAATCACATGAAAATCTTTAAGACACTACTCATTCTCTTCTTTGTCACTTCGCTGAGTGCTCAGAATATCACCACTTCCTTTGACCAACTATTACAGGAAAAATATCCCGATGATAGCCCAGGAGCTACCGTACTTGTTACAAAAAAAGGAAAAGTCCTCTATCGTAATGCCTTCGGGAACGCAAATCTGGAAAACGCTATTGTCATGAACCCTAATCACGTTTTTGAAATAGGATCCATTACCAAGCAGTTTACGGCTGTTTCTATTTTGATGCTCGAAGAAGAAGGAAAATTAAGTATTCAAGACAAGCTTAGTAAATATCTTCCTAGTTACCCTAATGGCGATCAAATCACGATTCATCATTTACTCAATCATACGTCAGGGATTAAAAGTTATACAGCAATGGCCGGTCTTAATACTTTTGGAAAAAATGATAAAACTCCAATGGAAATCATAGATTACTTTAAAGACGAACCTATCGATTTTAAACCCGGAGAACAATGGAATTACAATAATTCTGGATACATTATTTTAGGATACATCATCGAAAAAGTATCAGGAATCGCGTACGAAGATTTTATTCAACAACGCATTTTTGATGAGCTGGGAATGAAAAATTCATACTATGGAGACAAATCAAAGATCATTAAAAATAGAGCATCTGGGTATCAACCTACAGAACAAGGGTTTCAGAATGCAACTCAAATAAGTATGACCATACCGTATGCAGCAGGTTCTTTAATGTCTTGTGTAGATGATATGTTTTTATGGCATAAAGCTATCCGAGATAACACATTAATACCTGCTAATAGTAAAGCAAAAGCGCATACCAATACGGCATTAAATAATGGCGAACGCACTAACTATGGATATGGATGGCAAATTAATGAGCTCAATAACAAACAAAGTATTGAACACGGAGGTGGGATTTTTGGTTTTGTAACACAAGGGGTATACGTTCCCGATGAAGATATCTATGTTATTGTATTGACTAATGCAAACGGCAATTCTCCCCAAGAGATTACACTACGACTCGCGAGCATGGTGATGGACAAACCTATGTTTACAGAAAAAACTTCGGTGACGCTTTCTCAAAAACAATTACAACAATGGACAGGTACGTATGCCTTTGATAATGATGTATTACGATTTGTAACCCTTGAAGGTGACCAATTGTATAGTCAGCGAGAAGGAGGCGGGAAAATTGCAATCTCTCCTGTCAATGATCACATGTTTACTTTTGAAAATAGTTTTGCTACGTATAGTTTTTCTCTAGAAAATGGAAAGAAAATAGCCCTTTTTAAAGATCGTATTCTAGAACAGAAAGGAATTGAAAGCAATAAAAAAGCGGCAGCCGAAAAAGAAGGCATTGCACTTGATCCAACTGTTATCAAGGAATATGTAGGCACTTACGAATTAAATCCTAGTTTCAAGATTGTGATCACTACAGAAGGAAATCAAATCTTTGCAGAAGCTACTGGACAGTCAAAAGTTGAAGTTTTTGGAGAAGATACTGATGCCTTTTTCTTAAAAGTCGTACCTGCAAAATTGATATTTACACGGGATGCTACAAACAAGATAACTCATGTCACCTTGCATCAAGGAGGACAAGAAATGAAGGGTGAAAAAATCAATTAATAGTTTCTTTACTATACGTATACAAAGAGGTGGTGAATAATCATTGTCTCTTTTTTTTTGCCTAAATACGCTTTCGCGAAAGCGTATAAAAGCCTTTTATAAAATGACTCTTATTTATCATTTTATTTTTTTTGTAAAACGACGATCTATAAAGAACTGAAATACAAATAACAATAAAAATACGAGACGAGCCATCCATGGTAATATCGAAGCCAGAATAGCGGCAAGAATCCATACAACCATCACGTTCATACCACGTGCTCGATACCAACGATAATAGATTCTTGTGAAACCTGTTTTTTGTTTTTCTAAACGATACACATACCGTAACATAAGCAAGTTAAAAAGTCCTATTACAGCCAGGTTCATACAGTAAAACACAAAAGAACCTGTATGATTAAACCCATTTACGTACATCGCTGTTGAAAATGGCAACACAACAATAGCAAGCAGAAAAAAAATGTTAAGCCATAGTAGTTTTCCCGTGACAGCACTTACATATTTCATCAATTTAATATGACCTATCCAATACAACGCACTTACTAAAAAACTGACAATCAACCCAATAAAATCTGGAATTCTATTAGAGAGTAAGTCCGTAAAAGCGATCGTGTTAATTGACTTTACTGATGGCACTGCTACTTCTAAGATGAGAAGCGTCATGACGATAGAAAAAACAGCATCGCTAAAATTAATTACTCGACTTTTATCATACGTAGCTTCTTTCATAAATAATATCAGTAATTAAATTACTGCAAAAAGATATGGCTTTATTTTTGATTATATTGATCTACTAATTAAAACAACATCTTATGAAAACTGATTTCTATACTAAAAGTATCCTAACTGTTATTGCCGTAGCGCTTTCTATTATTGTATTAAAAGACATTGATATCATTCCTAAAGCACACGCATCATCAAATGCAAATACTGCTATTTCAAATAGTAATTATGGTCTTGTTCCTGTAAATGAAGATGGCTCTATTACCGTGCGTTTTTCTGCTACAGAACAACTAGATGTCAACATCAAAAATATTGACACATCTGATGAGCTTAGAGTGGATCTATACGGCATAAGTACTAGTGACGAACTTGATATTAACATAGACGAAATAGGTGGCGGATGGATCAATAGTGGAGGGCCTATTCCTGTAAAAATAAAGCAATAGGTTACTTATACCACTTAAAACTTAAAATAGCATACATAATTAGTTTTTAGAGCACCTAATATCTCAGGATAAAATAAACCCGTAGTTAAGACTATGCTTTGATTTTCTACTTCATCTAGGCACACTAAAATTCAAATTATTTTTATACGATTTTAAATTATAATTGGTATTACTTGTCTAGCAAGCGTCTGTGGTAGTTAATCTGCCCTAGATGATAGGTAAGATGTGATGAGAGGTGTATTAAAAAGAATTCATGCGTCATTGTTTCTTTAAAAACCTTGATCGGATATTCCGATGCTAGTAGGTTTTGATCTGCCAGCGCTAATGCATTTTGTACAACAACAATCGTATCGTCTATTTGACGGGTAAGTGATGCTTTAGAAACGTCTTTTCCTGCAAATTCAAACTCACGATCACGCACGTATCCAGTATTGCCTATTTGTGCTCCAATAAAGGCATTAAGATTCCCTAATAGGTGCAAACAGAGATTTCCTCCTGAGTTTGTAATAGCGCCGTCAACAACCCAAAGGTTTCCTTCTTTGGTATATGACGTGATTTCTGTTTTAAGCTGTGTAAGGTCTCTTTTATATAACTGCTGAAGCGTATCTATAACCATTTCTTTTTATTGAAATTATTTTTACTTTTTCTATTTCCTAAAAATAACTTAAATCCATTATTTAAAACGAATATAATCGATCTCAATCATAAAAGCACTCGCTTTTTTATCATTGGAGATGAATCCTAATCGTATCACATTGGCAAGTTCTTCTTGTGATGGGTTGCCAGAAAGTAAATTACCGAGTCTGTATTTTTTAAAACTAGACAGCGGAAGTGTTACTTCTTTCCACGCACCATTTGTGACGGGCAACTCTTGTTTAAATTTTGGATTATAAAACCTACGATACTTATTTAATGTGAATGCAAAGTTTTGTCCTGTAGATTTATATCTGATAGTTACTTCTTTATAAGAAGACAGATCATAGCTACCATAAGGACTTCTATACGATGCAAAGCCACCATTATTTTTGAGGGATATCTCTCCTTTAAAAACAACACTCTCAGAAGTTTCTGTAGCTGTGCCTTCAGAAAGTCCGCCCATGACACCATCTACAACGACAAACCAATCACAGGTATCACAAGAAGCTCCAAAATCTATAGTGTATTGCGTTGTACTCATAAAAAATAATGCAAATATGGTTATCACTGTTTTCATTTCTTATACTTCTCTAATAACTAGAAGCTAAAAAGCACTTTTAGTTTGACAACTAGCTTGTTTTGCACTTTTTAGACGGCGTCTATAATTATAACAATCCTTCTATTTCTGCTTTTATATTTTCGGCAATTCCAGGAATAAATCCTGTTTTCAGGAATACAACATTCCCTTCTTGATCAATAATCATGTTGGTAGGATATCCTGTAATTCCGTTTTCCATAGCATAAGGTTGACTATCAGGAATGACACGATAATCAAATGCATGTTTCTCAAAAAAGGATGGTAAACGGTCTTTTGCTGTCGTAGAAAAACCTAAAAATTGTACATTTTCATTGCTTTTAAAAGTCGAAACCAACTCGTTTAATTCTGGCATTTCTTGAATACAGGGTTTACATTCTTTAAACCAAAAATTGACAACAGTTACTTTCCCTTTTAACGCTTCAGATGTTATGCGATTGCCATCATAATCTATAAGATCAAAGGCTTTTGCAGGAGTTCCTATAGCTTCTTGTAGTTTTGCTTCTTGAGCTTCAAACTGAGCCATCATTACTTCCATGGCCTTTTTTTGCTCTTCTGAAGCAGGACCCACAACACCTAAAACCAGTTTTTCATCTGCATCTTTATACAATACGGGTTGCGATCCTTCAGAAAAATATGCTCTTAATTGCTCTTCTTCAAGAAGAACTCCTTCTCCAGAATAGAATGTTACCTTATCTAATTCTTCTCCATATTGTCCCCATTCCATTTCAGGAATTACGGTGAGACCTTCTAAAAATAATGTTGAATTTTCTTTTTTGTCATTTTTACAGGATGCTATCACTAGAAGAAAGCAAACGCATAATGTTTGTAGGATTGTTTTAAAATTCATGCTATCGTTTATTACATGTTAGTTATAAGTAAGTAGGCTTTCGTTCTTAGATAAACCCAGTATAAACTTCTAAAAAACTATGGTTCGCTTTCGTGCTTCGACAAGCTCAACATCAACTTCTTGAAAGCAATGTTATGCTTTCGCGAAAGCGTATACCTCCATACTTTATAAATTATACTTTACTGTAAAGATAACATAACGAGGCTGCACAAAATATTCTGTGTTTGAAATTAAAATATCATTAACACTATTATTACTAATTACATCTACATCTAACAAGTTGGTTGCTTGAACTCTAAACTCCCATTTACTTTCTGGTTTCTGATAGTATAGGTTTGCTTCTAGAAACTGATAGGTATTGCTTAGGTCTGTACTATCATCATTATCATCGTAATCAAAATAACTCCAATCTGCGCCAAACGTAAAGCCTTTTAGAAAATTTACTTCCATGTTTGCAAACGGTCTGTTTGTAATAAAGGTACGGTCTGTAAACCCGTTATCAGAACGTGTACTTGTGTAGTTATACCCTATCTCAAAATTAGGCGCTTCCTTAAAGTTGGTCTCTAGACTTGTTTGATAGTTTTGTGTAAAGTTCTTTGTATTACGATCTTCATTATTAATCACGTTATTAAGATCACTCCAAGATACATTGCCTCGTACATTCCATTTTACTTTTTTAAAGGTCTTAGAAAAACGTGCGTTCCCTCCATAGGTTTCATCTACAAAGTTGGTATTATTAATAGGAGATGATATTTGATCGATTCCTTGGAACACTCCTGCTGTCTTCACTGGATCAATACGTCTACTATAATTTACACCTCCAAAAATACTTGTGAAGTTAAACATGCTAAAGCTGAAATAATTTAAGTTCACGTTATGGAAAAGCGCATTTTCTAGGTTACGATTCCCTCTAAACAAGCGATTAAAGTTATTAAACACTAAGCCTTCTGCATAGTTACTCACATCTGTATATTGTGCTGTTACCTGGTAGTTAAGTTGTAATCTCTTACTTTGCGCAAACTGAGCAATGGCAAAAAAGTCTGGTAATACCAACCACTGATTATCTTCTGTAACAACACCTCCCTGATCACTTTTTATACCATATCTATGTAATGTAAGTCCTGGTGTAAATGTGTAAATCCCTGTTTTAAATTTATAGTGCGCTCCTAAAAACCAATCGCTAAAATTAAATTGCACGTCATTTACTAAAGAGGCAACATCTCCTGTTACTGGATCGGGTTGTGAGTTTTCAAAATCTTCACGTCCATTACCTTCTAAAAGTTGAAAAATATTAGAGTTAAAATTTTGTCTGCTTAATGTGCTTCCCAGTGTTACGTTGATGTTACTCTTATTATTGATGACATAATAGTAATCTACTTTTGCATCTAGTTTATTAGAACGTATGGTTTTGTCTTGATTTACATCAAAAAGCGTTTGCCCATCTGTCGTTAATGGCAACACAGACTGGAAAGGTTGCTGACTGACCAATGCATTATAAAACGGGTCTTCTTCTTGAAAAAGATGTTGTGCTGTAGCAGCAAAAATATTTTTCTCATTAAGTGTGTAATACACATTCAGGTTCTGATTGATTGAAAACGGGCTATTCTCTTTGTTTTGGTCTACATTATCTGTGATTTCTTCGAGTATGGTATTGTTTTCATCTCTAAATTGCTCTATTGAAATACCATCAGAAGATTCTGTTTGTTTAGAAAGTTTGGCTAACACATCATAATCTACTTGAAGGCTTGAACTAGGTTTATGCACAGCACTAAACTTGACCATCCCTAATTGATTACGTTGATCACTCACTTCATTAAATTGCTGAGAAATTGCTCCGCCTGTAGGATCTCCATTTTCATCTACATTCCTATTAATAAAGGTATTTAAAGAATTATTGACAAAATTAGTGCGTCCATCATTAAGGATTGTAAATCCGCTTAAATCCCACGTTTTTGATGGGCTATACGAGAAATTGGCTCCTATAAAATCTGATTCAATTTCATTGGCTCTATTATTTTGGGTCGTCAAAAATCCTAACCCTCCATCAGAGATATTAAATGATGTACCTCCTCGCTGGTTAAAACCTCTAAACCCTCCTGTAAAATTAAAATAATCTCTAAAGGTAAAAGGAACTTCTCCTGTATTATTAAAGTTTCCAATAACGTTGATACTTCCTTTAGGGCTGTAATAAAACAGCTTAGGTTTTACGGTATACCTAAATTCATCTCCACCTTCTCCTGCTCCTGTTGTAATATCTCCAAACCAAAAGTTTTTCTTTCCGTCTTTTAGTTTGAGATTAATTGCGATATTATTTTGATCATTACCTAGTCCTCTCATTTGAGATACTTCATTGTAGTTTTTTAAGACTTCTACTTTTTTAAGGGCATCTGCTGGTATATTTTGAGTGGCTAATTTACTATCTCCATCAAAAAAGTCTTTCCCTTCTATCATCACCTTAGAAACCGTTTGTCCATCGATCTCTATTTCTCCATCTTCGGTTACCTCAACACCTGGCAATTTTTTAAGAACATCTCCTAGTTTTTTTTCAGTCCCATTTGTAAAACTATCTGTATTGTATACAATCGTATCTCCTTTTACAGTCACAGGCATTTCATATACCAATTCTACATTATCTAATTGATTAGGGTCAGACATCAAGACAAAATCTTTTGTATCATCGGCTGCGTTTTCAGATACGGAATAGTCCATAATTTCTGATTTTAAGCCTAGATAACTCACCTTGAGCTCATACGTTGTATTTACTGTTAATTCTAGTTTATACCTTCCTTTCGCATCTGTAATACCATAGGACTCTAAAGTGCCTTCTGCTTTGTTTGTAGCAATGATATTTGCTAATTCTAAAGGGTTTCCGATACTGTCTTTTACAGTACCTCTAAGCTCTATACTTTGAGCAAAGAGACCCATGGGCATTGCAAAAAGCAACACCAAAATTATAGTTTTTAAACGCATTTTAAATGTATTGGTTGGTTAGCCAAGATGATATGACCTTGGTATGTCTATGTTATTTATTTTTAATGATCGTCTTATCCTCCAAATCTACCTCTACCTCTTCCGCCACCTTCGCGACGATTTCCTCCTCCGTAACGTTCTGCCATTTCTTTTGCTTTCTCGTCTACGATTTTTTGGTATTCTTGTCTTGTTACTTTTTTCCCTTTTTCAGGAACTTCAATAGTGATTTCTTCTTTAGGGTTCAACACCACCTTTGTACATAACATGGTTGTATTGTTGGTATTTAACTCTAAGATTAATCCTGGAAGTCCGCCAAACTGGTCTGGACCGTGACTTGCAGGAATCATAGGTGTATACCATGCAATAATTGTTTCTGTTTTTGGCTCAGGTTTTTCTGCTACCTTATCTTCAGTACTTGCAGTTTTTAGCGTATCGTTTTCTTTTTCTCTGGCTTTTTGTGCATCTCTAGCACGACGTCCCATTCTGCTAAAAAGATTTTGCTCAATATCTCTGGTAGCAACCGCTTTAAAAACTGGGTATTGACCTATCATTTTACTCTCTTTTACGAGTTCCCATTCTAGGTTATTAATTGTATCCTTAATTAAAAAGACTTTGCCAAACATATTATTCTCTTGTGCATAGTCATTTTGATCTGTATTTTTATAAATACCGCCCTGTGTAAAGCCACCTCCAAAACCACCACCTCCACCTTGCCCCGGTGTTGCTAGCTTTTCTTCTTCTTTATAAAAAGATTCGTTTTTGGTAAACGTTAGCGTAAACTCTTTTTCCAAAAAGTTTTTCATACGTTCCATAATTTGCTTCTTACGCTGCTCTGACATTTGTTGTCCATCTCTTGAGAAACGAGACATATCTATTGTCGTCTTTGTTTGATACGTAGCAATTCCTTTTACTTCTTGGGCATAAGTTGTGACTGCAAAGAAGCTTATCAAAAGCATAATCACACATCGCGTATTTTTGAAAACCATAATCTAGAATTTAAATCTTAGACTATAAATTTAAATTAAAGTTTAGGCGACTTCTTTTTTTTAAGAATACTTTATGATTTGCAGCAATTAGGTTTATCCCCCTACTTTGATTGAGAACGTACTTCCATTGCCGTTTTTTCTTCCACCAGTATTGTAACGCTCCATCATTTCTTTCGCTTTTTCTTCAGAGATTTTTTCAAAAGTAGCTTCGTCTACTTTCTTTCCTTTGGCAGGAATCTCGATAGTCACGCCATCTTTAGGGTTGATCACAACTTGCGTACACATCATAGCCATCTTACCATCATTTACTTCTAAGATAAGCCCTGGCAATCCCCAAAACTCACTAGGTCCATGTTGTACAGGAATATCAAGCGTATACCATGCTGTCGTTATTTTTTCTGCCATTTTTACTTCTTCTTCTCCTTCTCCATTTACATTGTGAAAAGAGCGCTCTTCAACTTCTTCTGTTAATGTGGCTTTAAAACAAGTGTATTGACCTATGTTTTTTGTTTCCTTCTCTAGTTTCCATTCAGGTTTTTCAAGGGTATCTTCTATAAGGAATTGTTTTCCCATCAAGTCATTTTGTTGTGTATACGCTTGCTCTTTGATATTTTGATATAAAACATCACTACTACCACTCACAATAATACTTATCCCGCCACTGGATGGTGCTTGTGGTTTGTCTAATGCTACTTCTTCTTTCCAAATAGCTTCTGCTTCATTAAAAGACAGGGTATATTCTTTTTGAAATTGCTTACGCAATTGCTCTTGAATAGATTTTTGCATTTCGTCGTTCATTCCAGAAGTGCTATCCATTTTTATGTCTACATGACGTTGCGTTTGATAAGTGGCTACGCCTTGAATACTTTGTGCGTTTGCTTTCGCGAAAGCGAATACTAAGATGAGTATAATTATATTTTTCATATCTGGTAAAGTTATATAATTTTTAATGTTTTGTTTTTTCTTCTTTTTCCTTTATAATAATCATTTCTTTCTCTTTGAGTTTTTCTACGAGTACTTTTATAGCATCACTATCCCCTATAGAAATAGAAAGTTCACTGAGCTTTTCTTTTAATTCGCTCAAGTCAATATTTTTTGTTCCTTCTAATGTCTCTATTTCTCCATCGGTTCCTATAGAAAAGGCATATGATATAGACGTGTGTTCTGATGGGTTATCTGTTTTTATGATAATTTCTTTATGCTTTTTTTGATTTTTATATTTGTCATCTATAGCTTCAAGTAATGTCTTCAAAGTAACAATGTCTTTTTCATTCAGCTTTTCTTTTTCTTCTAATGATGTGCGTAAATTGGTAGAAAGATCTAAAATTAAATCTTTTACTTCTTGAATTTGTTTGTGCTCATCTGTACTTATCTCAATAATGGTTTCTTTTTTGGTAACACTTTGTGCAAACGTTGTTGCGGTGATACATAAGGTTGCAATAATAGTTAGTAAAGTTTTCATAGTGTTTGTTTTGTGTTTATACATTTTCAACACTACAAATTTGCATATCTTGAATCTGTATTTAAGTTAACCAACGTTAACGTGTGTTAACCGATTTTTTTACAAGGAATGAACCACCTACTTTTGGAGTATGCAAGAAAGAAATTATAAAACCATCCTATACTTTATAAGTACCGTCATCCTAATTACACTGGCGATACAAGTATATTGGAACTACAAGAACTACGAAGTTGGGAAGCAACAACTTGTTAATGATGTACAGACGAGTCTAGACAATGCTGTAAGTGTATATTATGAAAATAAAGCCGCTCAAAACACACTCGGTTTTTTTAGTAATGGGACAGATTCCAAGGACTTTTTTACATCAGATCGCTTTAAAAGCTTTACAGAACGCACTATAAATGGTATTCCAAATAATGTATCTTCTATTGTTATTACTGACTCTATTGCATCAGGAGATTACATTACTATAGAAGGTGCCAATTCTCAAGAAATTGACTCTATCATATATAGCAAAAACAAACATATAAGTTCTATTCAAAGAAATCGGTTTTCTGACTCTCTTAAAAACAATAATTCGCTTACTATAAAAGGAGTTGAAGGCAATCACATAGATTCTATATTTAAAAGACTAAGAAAAAATACAGCGACTGACACAGCATATGTATTGCGTTCTTTCTTGACAAAAGATTCCATACGATCTAAAGCAATCACTGATTTAACTACACAAATCGTGCTTTCTTTTCAGGATGATACCGTAGAGATTCCTATCATTGATTCTTTATTTTCTAATGAGTTGTCAAGAAAAAGTATACGTAGTGAATACAGTCTTTTCTCAGAAGACACCGTGAATACTATAGAGAACAATACGACAACAGGTGAAATTGTTGTCACCTCCACCTCTTTATTACTACCTAAAGAAACTGTTTTAAAAGCGGGAGTTCAAAATATTGCTGGAGTGGTTTTAAAAAGAAATCTTCTAGGCATCTTACTATCGGTACTTTTACTAGCTGCGGTCATAGGCAGTTTGCTTTACTTACTTCATATCATACAACAACAAAAGCAGCTTGCCGAAATCAAAAATGATTTTATCAGTAATATGACACACGAGTTTAAAACGCCTATTGCTACGATAGGAGTTGCTATGGAAAGTATCCAGCACTTTAATGCTTCTAATGATATGGAGAAGACAAAAAAATATGTAGAAATGTCTTCACAACAGGTGAGCAAGCTCAACGAAATGGTTGAAAAACTCCTAGAAACCGCAACCATAAATAGTGAAGCATTAGCGCTTAACAAACAAGAAACAAATATGGTGATGCTTTTGGAATCCATCCATCAAAAATATGTAGCCACCTATACACAAAAGGATATTCATTTTGAACCAAAAGAAGAAAATATCTGGACGTCTATAGATGCTTTTCATATAGAAAATGCCTTGGATAACATTGTAGACAACGCTATAAAATATGGTGGCGATACCATAAAAATAGCCGTTCAGAAGTTAAAATCAGGTGTAGAGATTGTCATTTCAGATTCTGGAAATACGCTTACAAAAACGCAAGTCGCTCAAATTTTTGAGAAATTCTATCGCGTGCCAAAAGGAAATACGCATGATGTCAAAGGTTTTGGAATAGGGCTTTATTATACCAAAGTGATTATAGAAAAACATGAAGGCAGCATTGTCGTAGATACAAACCCAACCCAATTTAAAATTCTTTTACCTTATGTCTAAAATAAAATTATTGCTTGCCGAAGATGAGCCTGCACTAGGTCAAATCGTAAAAGAAAGTCTAGAGACTCGTGATTTTGACGTGACTCTGTGTGTAGATGGCCAACAGGCGTTACAAACCTATGTAGATGACCAACCTGCCATTATTGTCCTAGATGTGATGATGCCCAAAATGGATGGATTTACAGTTGCAAAAGAAATACGAAAGCAAGACGACACCGTTCCTATTATATTTCTGACAGCAAAATCTCAAACGTCAGATGTCGTAGAAGGGTTTAGTATAGGCGGGAATGATTATCTCAAAAAACCTTTCAGTATTGAAGAGTTGATTGTACGCATCAATAACTTACTCAACAGGAGTCTAGAACAAAAGAATACAGACACATTAAAAATAGGAGAATATATTTTTGAATTTCCAAAACAGGTATTACGCTTTCGCGAAAGCGAACAAAACCTCACGCATCGCGAAGCGCATCTTTTATTTCATTTGTATAAAAACAAAAATCAAGTCCTCGACCGCTCCCTCATCCTCAAAAAATTATGGGGTGATGATGACTTCTTTAATGGGCGTTCTATGGATGTATTTATCACCAAACTGCGTAAAAAATTAAAGGAAGATCCTGCCATCTCTATCGTTAATGTAAGAGGGTATGGATATAAACTCATCTGCTAGTTGCTA
>JBLHOX010000029.1:0-14893 GCA_047623725.1 Dokdonia sp.
AAGTTTTTAATGATTCTTTTATTAAAGCTCTTTCGACAAGCTGAGGATGACAGTTTTCAATTTTCAGTACTATTTTAATGCCTTTTTTAAGATGTCTGCTAGCAAGACTATTAATTACGTCCAGCGCGCACACCGCCATCAATATCCCAGATCGCTCCAGTGACCCAAGAAGCTTTGTCAGAGAGTAAAAATGTAATCGTATCTGCTACATCTTGAGGCGTACCGTTACGTCCTATAGGATGGAATGCATGAAAACCTTCAAGTGCTTTCTCTGCTTCTTCTTTTCCTCCAAACACACCATGATATACAGGTGTAGCTACAACTGCAGGAGATACTGCGTTTACTCTAATATTATCATCAGCAAGTTCCATAGCGAGGTGTTGTGTGAGCGAGTGTAATCCTGCTTTTTGCATAGAATACGCAGAAGAAGGGGTTGCTTTTACTGCTTGTTTTGCCCACATAGAACCTACATTTACAATAGCACCTCCTTGTGTGTCTTTCATCTTTTTTGCAGCGGCTTGTGTGATAAAGAAGAAACCTCTGTTCAAATCTTGATAGGAATCATAATCTTGCTGCGTATGGTCTAAGAATGGTTTTGGGCCAAAAATTCCAGAAGCATTTACGAGGTAATCTAAATTACTCCAGTTGCTTACTTCATTTGTGAAGTTTTGTACAGCTGCTGTATCTGTAATATCAAGTTGATGTTTTACTAGGTTAGGTGCATCTGCTACTTTACTAGGAGTACGACCTGCAATATGCACGGTTACTCCATCTTTTAATAAATTTTCTACTGTAGCTAGACCAATACCACTTGTGCCTCCGATAATTAATGCTGTTTTGTTGTTTTCCATAATGTGTTTTATTTATTTGTAAAGTTTAAAATATAGACAGACAGGTCTGTCTATAAAAGAATAAATTTTTTATGCTACTAATTTTTCACAAAGCGTACGAGCTGTTTCTATAGGCCATATTTCTTGATGTAAATGGCTTTCTGATAAGCCTCCTTCATAGAGGACATATATTTGTTTTGCGTATACTTTTTGATCTGCTTCTGTAATTTCTGGGATGGCAGACAAAAGTTCTTCTATATAATTAATAAGGACTTCTTTTCCAGTTTGGATGACTGCTCGGATGTCTTTATTCTCTCTAGGAATTTCAGATATCGTGTTGAGACACCAACAGCCATTAAAATCACTTTGATTATAAAAAGCAGCTAGAAAATCAAACAACCCCATTAATTGATCTTTGCCGCTATCATACTGCGCTATAAAGGGTTTTAATTGCTCAAAAAACAATTGATCCTTGTATTGTAAATAAGCAATACAAATATCTTCTTTAGATCTGAAGTGATTATACAAAGTCGCTTTTGCAATACCCGCTTCTTTTATAATTTCATTAATACCCGTCAGATTATAGCCGTTCTCGTAAAATAAACGAGAAGCCGTTTCTATAATAGTTTGCCTAACAAGATTATGTTTCATAGTGCAAATATAGTGTATTTTTTCAAAAACAGACAAGTCTGTTCATTTTTAATAATTTCTTAACTTTTGATTCCTATAAGATCGATTGTTTGATGCCATACTCTTGGGAAAGTTCTTTTATTTTTTTCGCGAAAGCGGTTTTATAATATGTAGGCATTCCCGCACTATTCTGAAAATAGGATTGATATTTTGAGAGGAGTTCCGGATAATGCTTCTGTATGGCTTGAAGCATTAATGTTTTACTTGCTGCCTTCCCTTCTCCAAATAATGTGAGTGTCGCAGGTAGCACATAGTGTGGATTACATTGCTTAAAAGTGGTGTATAATAACTCAAGGTGCGCTGTTGTATCAGGAATAAATGGGAGTAGCGGCATCAGACTTACTCCAGATAAAACCCTTCTTGTAGGGTGTTTTTAAGACTTTGTAATCGCAGTGAGGGAGCTGTTGCACCTGGTTCAAAAACACTGCCGACATTGTCATCTAGCGTACTAAAAGAATACGAAATAATGGCTCCACGTCCAAGCGAACTTTTTAAATCATGTGGTAGGATGGCATTTTTATCGATCTGATGTAAAAGATCATAATCGCGCGCTATCATATTAGATTTTGTGATGATATGTACTGGAAATCGATATTTTGCAATAAGCTGTAATGCTTGTCGTGTGAGTTCGTATTTTTCCTCAATATGTAAGTAGGGATCCGTAGCAGATGATAAAACGATGATTCCGTACTGTTCTTTCTTAGCTCTATTGAATAACTGACGATCTAGAATCTCAATCGCATTTGTCTTCACCGAAAGACTCGTCTCCAGATTACTACCGTATTTGCTGCCTCGTATATAGCAATACAAACAATTGAAAGAGCAACTACTATACATATTTAAGGTATAGTCATCCAGAAACCAAGGGTCACGCCGTTTGGTCTTATTTAATATCGTTTTGACTTCAATTTCCTTTGGCATACTGATGTCTTTCTAATCCTATTTCTATCTTTTTCCGAAACCAAGCGGCTACGTTTTGGGTGTTGTTGAGTACGCTTTCGCGAAAGCGTATATTATCTATTATAAGGCTTTTCATTAATCCAATGATAACCACGGTTGATGAGTTTAAATGTACTGAGATCTTTTGCCTTGAAATCAACCTGTAGTGAATCTCCATACAAAACACCTTTTATCTGTAATATGTCATTTGATCTGGTGTAAGAGAAATTCATGTCTTGTTTCAAATCTGCTTCATATACTGTCATATATGTTTGAGAAGAATCAATTTTTAACGTGATATTTTTTCTTTCATCATTCATTAATTGTAGTGTAGCGCGATTTTTATAATTGATAATAAGACGTCTCCATCTATTTTTATCTGTTAGTAAAGGCGGAAGCGTATCATTATTTTTTATAAAAGAGGTTGTCTCCCAGATACCGTACAGTGCTGGTTTTGGTTTTTTATCTCCATACAGACGTTCTGCTTGATACCCTTGATAAGACATAAACCCTATGAGTACTGATGTCATAACAATTTTAAACCAAAAGATGATTTTCTTATATAGCTTGTCTTTTGAAACTTGATAGTGTGTAATTGGCTGCGCCGTTTGATTTTTGATAAAGACTTGAGAAAATCGTTTCCAATCGGACAGAAAAATAACCAACCCCATTGCCATTAAGTGCAACGAAAATAGCTTCACAGGAATATCATAAAAGAAATTCATCATCGCCACTTGTAGCATCACACCTATGGAAACTAAAGCGCCTAATGTTAATGTTCTACGAGGAATCAATAATAACCCTCCTAATACTTCCATGCTGCCAGCAAATAGATTAAAGCCTTCACTATGTCCCATATAAGTCCAAGCAAGTCCCATCGGAGACATGTCTCCGATGGGTTGTAGTAAGCGTATTAAAGAAGGTTCTGGGAATTGGGATTTGAATACTTTTGCAAACCCGTAGCTTATCATAAAAAAGATCAAAAAGATACGTATTATGGTAATAAACCAGTAAAATAATTGATTGTATGAAGGGCGTTTACGATCTATAAGTGACCATAGGAGGAGGCTAATGATTGTACATATACTTTGGACAAACAGGCTTATGTATGCCATGGTGGTATCTCCACTTCCTGTAATGAAGTATTCTAAACGTCCTTCGGAATGCAAAACGTTTTGTCCTACCCATGCAAATAATGATTCAAAGAATGCTTTCCCAAAGAACATGAAGATGATGTAGCTTAAGAAATATAAGCATACAAAACGAAAAATTAGTTTACGGGCTTGAGACCAATAATCGCTTGGTTCATGTGAAAGTAGTATCATTACATAAGTTTGTTAATCACCTCTAAAATAGAAAAAGTCCTTTACGTTATTACTAACATAAAGGACTTTGGTATTATAAAGTGAATTTTATTTATTTTTTAATGCCGTAAAGTACTCATAAAAATACGGTATGGTCTCGATCCCTTTTAAGTAATTCCAAACACCAAAATGTTCATTTGGAGAATGTATTGCATCACTGTCTAAGCCAAAGCCCATTAAGATCGTTTTACTTTTTAATTCTTTTTCAAAGAGTGCAACAATAGGAATACTCCCGCCACTACGTTGTGGAATAGGTGTCTTTCCAAATGTTTTCTCGTAGGCTTTTTCGGCAGCTTTGTAGCCTAAGCTGTCTATTGGAGTTACATATCCTTGCCCTCCGTGATGAGGTGTTACTTTTATAGTGACACCTTCTGGAGCAATGTTTTCAAAATGCGTTTTAAATAAGGCAGTAATTTCTTCCCAATCTTGATGTGGTACGAGACGCATAGAGATTTTTGCATAGGCTTTGCTAGCAATTACTGTCTTAGCGCCTTCGCCGGTATATCCTCCCCAAATCCCATTAACATCTAGGGTAGGGCGTATAGAGTTACGCTCATTGGTGGTATATCCTTTCTCTCCATATACCGCAGCGATATCGAGTGCTTCTTTATAATTGTCTAAGCTAAAAGGAGCTTCGCCCATTTTTGCACGCTCGGCAGCAGTCAGCTCTTCTACTTTATCATAAAATCCTTTTACGGTAATGTGATTGTTTTCATCGTGAAGCGAGGCAATCATTTTTGAGAGTATATTGATAGGATTTGCGACTGCCCCTCCATACAACCCACTATGTAAATCACGATTAGGTCCCGTAACTTCTACTTCTACATAGCTTAAGCCACGTAGTCCTGTCGTGATACTAGGAATATCATTTGCGATCATTCCAGTATCTGAAATCAGGATCACATCATTGGCTAGTTTTTCTTGATTACGCTCTACATACCAAGCAAGATTTACACTTCCTACTTCTTCTTCACCTTCAATCATAAACTTGACGTTACAAGGAAGTTTACCGTTTGCCGTCATGTATTCCATGGCTTTGACATGCATATACATTTGTCCTTTGTCATCACAGGCTCCACGTGCATAAATGGCACCATCAGGATGCTTGTCTGTCTTTTTGATGACAGGCTCAAATGGTGGCGAATCCCATAAATCTAGTGGGTCTGGCGGTTGTACATCGTAGTGTCCATACACTAGAACGGTAGGAAGGTTTGGATCTATAATTTTATCGGCATATACGATAGGATACCCTGGAGTTTCGCATATTTCTACGGTGTCACATCCAGCAGCTCTAAGACTGTCGGCTACTACGGTGGCTGTTTGTGAGGTCGCTTTCACGAAAGCGGAATCAGCACTAATACTAGGGATTTTAAGTAACTCGACAAGTTCGTCGATAAAGCGTTGTTTGTGTTCTTCGATATAGGATGTGATAGATTGCATATAGATGATAAATTTTTTCTTAAAAGTACTAAAAATGGACTACATTTAACTCGCATTATGTATTAGAACTTCGTGATGAGGCTTGAAGAAGCAATCAAATATGACGTTTTCTAAGTTTAAGCATAGCATCGCTATGGTTAAACTCAAAAACGTAGTATCATGGTATATTTTGAAGCATCTTCAAGTTGTAATAGATTTTCTAATACATAATGCGAGTTTAAGGAGTATAAAATAGAAGATATGAGTTTTGCTAGTGCCTGTTTTCCTTTTGAATTTTCTGAAGATCGACTTTTAGAGGATTATAAAATTTGTGAGGCTTTTGCTTTTTCTGAGCATTATAATAAAGCCGATTATGCGGGGAGTTGGAAATTAATTGCACTCCGGTCTATGGATGGCGCTACAGATACGATTGGGGCATTTTCTGCTTCTGGCGTATTTATGGATACTCCTTTGTTAGAAAAGTGTGGGTATTTTAATGAGATTATCGGCAAGTTTGAGTGTGAAAAGGAGTCGATACGATTGCTTAATCTCTGTGTAGGAAGTAAAATTCATGAGCATACGGATCTTGAATTGGGCTATGAGGATGGTATGTTTAGGGTACACGTACCTATTACGACTAATGAAGATGTGCGGTTTTATATTAATAAAGAGCTTGTGACTATGGAGGTAGGGAGTTGTTGGTATGGTAATTTTAATTTACCGCATGCGGTGGAGAATAATGGTACGTCAGATAGGATTCATTTAGTAATGGATTGTAAACGAAATACATGGAGTGATGGGTTGTTTGCAAAACTAGGCTATGATTTTGAACAGGAAAATCAGCAAGCATCACATTCTGAAGAAGAGAAGAAACGTATTATAGAAGAGTTACAACAACAGGGAACGGCAGTATCTCAGGAGTTGATTGACACGATATTAAAATCATAAGAAAAAAAGAGATTAAAAATTCATTAAAATTATTTTGCAATTAAAAACTATTCTTATATTTGCACCCCGTTACAAAGCAATGCGTAACGATTTATTGAAATGCGGGCGTGGTGGAATTGGTAGACACGCTAGACTTAGGATCTAGTGCCGCAAGGTGTGAGAGTTCGAGTCTCTCCGCCCGTACAAAGCGGAAGCTCATCAGAAATGATGAGCTTTTTTGTTTCAGAAATATAATATGTAAGGAGACGAGAAGTGTATGGATCAAGTCCAAAAGTTGTGAGATTTTAGGATTATGCAAAAATATTTGATAATCTAAAAAGGAAAAATTCTACGTTTCTAACGCCTCTAAACTGAGCTCTAAACGCTTTTATTTTAGTGTTGAAGGATTCTGCAGATGCATTGGCACTTCGATTGTCGAAGTAATTTAGGATATTCTTGTAGTGTATTGACATTGTTCTTGCGATTGTATTGAAGCTTTTGAATGCTGCTTGTCTGACTTTATTTGGAAGAGTATATGACTTTGAAAGAAACTTACACTTTAAGCAGCCAATGAACAAAAAGTTTTAAACGTTGAAATTTTAGCATTCAAAATTTGCCCTTTTCTAATAATGTGTACGATTTCTATTCCTGCGAGTGTTCTTTGTGCTGATTCGAATTCTTTAAATCCTGTGGTAATTGCAATTCTCCTTTTTATACTACGATGATCCTGCTCCACAATGTTATTAAGATATTTCACTCGTCGAATTTTTATCTTTTTTGAAGCTAAACTCCTTTTATTCCAAGTCCTTATTCTAGCTGTATTAGCACCGCTCTTATCAATATTTATTATCCTAGGCTTTCCGTTATTTCCAATAGCCTTGTTCAAGAACTTTTGAGCAGAACCTTTCATTCTTCGCTTTGTCAGAAGGAAGTCTATAGTGTTTCTCTGTTTATCAACTACTCGGTATAAATACCTATCCTTACCTCCTACTTTGATATACATTTCATCAAGTCTCCAACTATCTGTTACTTGCCGTTTACGAGTATTCATATTGTGTTCTATTCCTTTAGAAAATTTAAATATCCACCGTTGGATTGTAGAATGGTCAACTTTTACACCTCTAATAGACATCAACTCTTCAATATCACGGTAGCTTAAACTAAATCGAAATTTGAAATAGATCGCTTGTTGAATAATGATATGAGGATATCGATGGTGTTTGTACATGAAACTAATTTAGAAAGCTCAAACTTAAGTATATTTAAAAGAGTGAAATTAATCTATAGAATTCCTCGAGGTTCTACCTCGGGGTCAAAGAGGAAAGTTTGAAAACGGATAGTTTTCATAAAACTAAAAATAAGTTTTTTCCGCTTGATACCTCGATGGCTCTGCCTCGGGGTAGTTCATTGAAAGAACCGAGTAGAATATTATAGATAAATTTTTAGATTAATAAATTGAAATTCAGCACTTTAATTTGCTAAAAATCTATCTTTTTTACTATAAAAAACCTACTAAATATTAATCGAACTTAGGTTACTAGGTAAATTTTATAATCGAAGATCACTGCTTCTAATAAAGTTTCCATTGCTAATAAAATCAAGGCTTCACAGGAATGTGAGGGATTTTTTGATTCCTTCTGTACAGTAGAAAATTCGGGTAAAGTGAGCCACCCGTGCTGGATTCCCGTAATACATTGATTTTTACGCACTTTTTTCATTGTGAAATTTTGCAAACAAAAAAAAAAACCTATATTTGAACAACAAAAATTAATGAGTTAGTCAGGTTATTGAAAATTTGATATACTGCTTATCTAGTTTACCTCCACTAAAACGAATTAATAGAAAAACATTCATGTGAGTGAGAGTAGCGAAGCTATTTCTATATGCAAAATCCTATGAAATGGGTTCTTCGTTACTTTATATTTTGAGTCTAAATACTTTTTATTTAAACTCAAAATAATAAAAAACTCACTATAACTTAAACTCTATAAAATTAATAGTGATTCAAAACTTCTAATATTGAAGATACTATTTTTAGTTTGCCTTCTTAAAACATAATTACACAGAAAAAATTTCATGTAAATGAGAATAGCGAAGCTATGATCTGAAACTAAATTGGCAACGATCTAAAGAGATATTTATGGATCATGATCAACAGTAAAGATTTTATATCTATATGTTAGTAATTCAAACTATGTGATAGTCGTAATGATAAGTCGTATGACTGCCTTTACTATAACTCATATAGTAAATGTAACATATTATACTAAAAGTAATTATCGCCTTAAGACGAAGGTTTTAACCATTTGAAGGACTATAAATTAAGTTATGATGAATTTCACCATTGGTTGGTAAGTTTTATGTGTCAAATCCCATTAGTAAAAAAAGGTCATGAATCTTGAGAAGAGATTTCTTTAGAATCTTTTTTATCTCAAGTAAAAACAATTAGACATTTGAGTGATCGGAAATAACGATTTTAAAATCGTTATTTCCGATCATATGTGTTTGCAAATACTAATGCATCGTTAGAATTTCAAAAGGCACTATCTGTAAATGTGTTTATATAAGTTTTGGAAAAGAATATGCACGAGTAACAGAGAAAGGAATTACTCAAATTAGACTCTTTATTAGCGATAAGGGTATTCCAGATATAGAAATGAATACGCAACTTCCAAAAGTTGGTGATATCAAAAAGATAACTTAGGATCCATTAAGTGGATTAGAATGCGAGATACTTAAAGTAGGTAATGTCAATATATTCATTACAGCAAAATATTACGGCAAGTACCCCTTTATGTTACTTTGAAGAATTAAATACATCTCAAAAAATTTAGTACATCTATGAATACAAGTTTAGAAAATAAATTAATAGATAACTATTGGATTAATAAGTTAAGGTTATCTCCTATTGTTAATGATACCCTATTAACTTTGTTAGAGACCGAAGAGGTTGTTATTAAAAAAGAGGAACTGTCATATTTTAATAGGCTCTCTGCTAATAATGAGGTGGCAGAGTTTACAATTCTGATCTCAATTTATAATCTTCTTATTGAACGTTATTTTGAAACTGTACATTTTATTGCTTCATCTGGATTAGCAAAAAATGAGCACATATTGTTATATAAGTTTAATTCTATTGAAGGGATTACTGTTAAAGAATGTCTTAATAAAGTTAAAGAAGAAGTACAAGAAGTATTTAAGCACTCTAATTTTAATGAAAGCTTAATAAGTGAGATTTCGTTTTGTGACTTCACTTCTTTTGGCTTTTCATATAATAGTGATCTTCATCATAAAAAGAGTGATTTCCCCTTTCATCTAAAAATAAATAAAAAAGAAGATGGGCTTACTATTTCTATTTCTTATGATGAGAATTTTAAAACAAAATATGTTGTTAATCATTTTTTAGGAAATATAAAAAGATGGTTAATAAATCTCGAAAGTTATATAGAAAAAAAAGTAAATAAACTTCCAATTATATCTGAACAAGAAAAGGAAGAAGTCTTGTATTCATTTAACAATACTAAGGTTGATTACCCAAAAGATAAAACCATAGTTGATTTATTCGAAGATCAAGTAGTGAAGACACCAAATAATATAGCTATTGTTTTTGAAGAAAAACAGCTAACTTATGAAGAACTTAATGAGCAAGCAAATCAGTTTGCATATAAACTTAGGGAAGCCTATACTATTCAACCAGATGATTTAATAGGCATTAAATTAGAAAGAAGTGAACAATTATTAGTAGTTGTTTTAGGGATTCTGAAATCAGGAGCAGCTTATGTGCCAATTGATATTAATTATCCAGAGGAACGTATCAACTACATTGAAAAAGATAGTAATTGTAAGATAGTTATAGATCAAAAAGAATTAGAAAATTTTAGTACAGTAAAAGATAATTATAGTGTTGAAAATCTAAAAATTAGTACGAAGTCAAATCATTTAGCGTACGTAATATATACTTCAGGGACTACAGGAAAGCCTAAAGGTGTGATGATAATGCATCAAAATACAGTAGCAATGTTGAATTGGGCTTGTAATGAATTTGATGCTGAAGAATTTGATGTGGTTTACGCCGTAACATCTTATTGTTTTGACCTTTCTGTTTACGAGCTATTCTACCCGTTATCTTTAGGAAAAAAAATAAAACTATTAGATAATTCTTTAGCGATTGGAGATGAATTATATCAAGACAAAAAAGTATTAATTAACACTGTTCCTTCAAGCATAAGAAACCTTATTGAGAGTGGAGTTAGTTTGGATAATGCAGCTTGTATTAATTTGGCAGGAGAACCACTTCCTGTAGATATTGCAAAAGAGTTACTCGCTACTAATGCTACTGTCAGAAATCTATACGGTCCATCTGAAGATACAACATACAGTACTATTTATAAATTAAATAAGGAACAAAAATACACAAGTTCGATACCAATAGGACGTCCTATAACTAATACGCAGGCTTATGTACTAGATGAGAATTTAGAACCTCTGCCTATAGGAATAATTGGGAAATTATACTTGTCTGGTGCAGGAATCACAAAAGGATATTTGAATCGACCTGATTTAACGAATGAGAAGTTTATAAAATGTCCCTTCGATACTGGAAAACTGATGTATGATACAGGAGATTTAGTAAGATGGACTACTTCGGGAATATTAGAGTTTTTTGGTAGAAAAGATCATCAAGTTAAATTAAGAGGTTATCGTATTGAATTAGGTGAAATAGAAAATTCTATGTTAGAGTTTTCTGAAGATATCTCACAAGCTATTGTTGCTATTAAAACAGTTAAAAATGGAGATGCATTAGTTGGTTATTACGTAGCGAATAGTACTATTGATAAATCTGAATTAAGAGCTTTTTTACAGAGGGAACTACCATCATATATGACCCCTGCATACCTGATTGAAATAAAATCTGTACCGCTAACCCCTAATGGGAAAGTGGATAGAAAAGCTTTGACTGAGTCAGTCTCAATTGATATTGTTAAAAAAGATTATGCAGCTCCAATAAATGAAATCGAGCGAGAGTTAACGACTATTTGGGAGGACGTATTGGGAATTGAAAACATAGGTATCAAAGATAACTTCTTTGAGTTAGGAGGACATAGTCTAATGATATCACAGATTATTAACAAAGCTTATAAGGATATGAATAAAAGTGTTCCTTTTAAGGTTTTTTATACAAATCCAACAATTCAAAATATAGGAAAACTATTAAATGAGAATCAATTCATACCTATAGATAAAGCATCGGTATCAGCGACATACCCCGTGACTCCTTCACAGTATCGGCTGTGGTTATTAAGTCAGATCGATAAAGAAAAACCAGTATATCAAATTGAGGGAGCAGTAGTTTTAGATGGAATTGAAAATTTTGAAAATTTTGTAGAAGCATTTAATTATGTCTTTAATCGTCATGAGATATTACGAACATTTTTTAAAATTAATCACGAGGGGATTTTACAACAACATGTATTGCCAAAAGAAAACTTCGATTTAGAGTTGTTCATACATGATTTTTCTAAATCAAATACGACTAATGTTGAAGTCCATAATTATATAAAAGAACAACAAACTAGAATATATGATTTATCCCAGGCTCCATTATTTGGAGCATCACTTTTGAAAGTTTCGGATAATAAGTTTGTGTTTTTTCTTTCAATGCATCATATAATTAGTGACGGGTGGTCGTTGGAAATTTTAACTTCTGAGATAATAGAAAGTTATAGGCAACTGCAATTGGAGAATACTTTAAAATTGCAGGATCTTCAAATACAGTTTAAAGATTATGCGGTTTGGTTAGCAGAAAACAATACTGTTAGTTCTCAAAAGGAGTCAAAAGAATATTGGTTAGATGTTTTTAAGGGAGAACTACCAGTATTGAATCTTCCTAGTTACAAAACGCGACCGTTACTAAAGACCTATTTAGGAGATGTACTTAATTATTGTTATCCAAAGGATGTTTTATCAGAATTAAGCAGTTTTTCAAAGAGGCATCAGGTCACATTATTTATGACATTAATGTCCGTAGTTAAAATCCTACTGTCTAGGTATACTAATCAAAAGGATATTATTATTGGTACACCTATAGCAGGTAGAGAACACCCCGATTTAGAATCACAAATAGGACTGTATCTTAATACACTAGCCATTAGAACACAATTCGATAACAAAGATACTTTTTTGGATGTACTTCAGAAAGAAGAAGAACAGCTATTAGGCGCATATTCACATCAAGGTTTACCCTTTGATGCTCTTGTTGGATTGCTTAATTTAAAACGTGATATGTCCAGATCACCATTATTTGATGTTATGGTAGTATTACAAAATCAGCAGCAATTATCTGGTTTTAAAAATAGAGCTAATATACCAGGTTTAACTATCAGCGAATTCCATTTGAATTCGCAGTCGGCACAGTTCGATTTATCTTTTGCCTTTGTTGAGAAGGAGGAAGGTCTGTCATTAGGGATTTCGTATAATACAGATATTTATGAAAAAACATTTATAGAAGGTATTTTCTTGCATTTGGGAAATGTTTTTTCACATATTTTAAAATCCCCTTACAAACCAATAGAGGTTATTGAAATACTTACAGAAAATGAACAGCAAATCATACTTGAAGAGTTCAATGATACAAAAGTCGTTTATGATACATATAAGACCATAGTAGATCTATTCGAAGAGCAAGTTGGTAAAATACCAAATGATATTGCTATTGATTTTGAAGGAAAACAATTAACCTATAATGAGCTCAATGATCAATCCAATCAATTAGCTCATTATATATTAGAAAAAGGAGATCGATCAGAAAGTAATTTTGTTGGAGTTAAATTAGTAAGGAGTGAAAAGCTTTTAATTTCTTTATTAGCGATACTTAAATCTGGAAAAGCTTATGTTCCAATCGATGTAAATTATCCTGAAGAAAGAATTACCTATATCGAAAGTGATAGTGAGTGCAAATTGATTATTGATGAAAATGAATTTATTAGTTTTCAAAACACTCAAAGTAATTATTCAAAAGAACGTATAAAGATAGAGAGAAACCTCGATAGTATTGCTTACATTATTTATACATCTGGCACTACAGGAAACCCTAAAGGAGTTATGATTACCCATAGCAATGTTGTTTCTCTAATTAACTGGGCAAATGATGAATTTAGATCTACCGATTTTAGCACCATGTACGCTTCAACATCGTACTGTTTCGATCTGTCTGTTTTTGAATTGTTTTATCCATTATCGGTAGGTAAAAAAATTAGATTACTGGATAGCGCATTAGAAATCGGCAAGCACATAGAAAATGACACCAAAGTATTTTTGAATACAGTTCCTTCGAGTATTCGAAATGTAATGGAAGAAGGGTATGATTTTTCAGGTGTTTGTGCCATCAATTTAGCAGGAGAGATTTTCCCTTTAGATATTGCTCAAAAGCTTTTGTCGTATAAAATGGAAGTTAGAAATCTCTATGGACCATCCGAAGATACTACCTATAGTACATGTTATAAATTGTCAAATACAAAGAGGTATAAAACCATTCCTATAGGAAAACCGATTGCGAACACTAAGGCTTATATTTTTGATGAAAGTATGCAAATAGTACCACTAGGAGTTGTTGGGAAACTTAATCTTTCTGGGGCAGGAATTACAAGTGGATATCTCAATCACCCTAAATTGATGGCGGAAAAATTTCGAGAAAACCCATACAGCAAGGGAGAAATTATTTATGATACTGGAGATTTGGCAAGATGGTTACCAGATGGTTTAATAGAATTTTTAGGCAGAGAAGATGATCAGATAAAACTTCGAGGATACCGCATAGAATTAGTAGAAATAGAGCATGCTTTAAAGCAAAATGCTAATATAAAAAACGCAGTAGTTCTGACTAAAGAATCAGAGAGAGGAATGTTTATTGTGGCCTATCTTACAGGTGCAGATATAGAAATTGAGCAAGTACGTAATAACTTATCTGATAAAATTCCTGGATACATGATACCTGCTCACTTCATAGTTTTAGAAAAAATACCACTAACTCCTAATGGAAAAATTGATAAAAATCAGTTATTGGATGAAGAAGTAATTAAAATTGATTCAAAAAGCTATGTGGAAGCACATACCAAAACAGAAATGGAACTGGTCGTTATTTGGGAAAAGATATTGAATGTATCTCCTATTGGAGTTAACGATAATTATTTTGAGTTAGGAGGACATTCACTTTTGATTACTCGAATGTTGCATAAAATAAATGAGGTTTTTGGTATTAAACTTCAAATAAATGATGTTTTTACATCTCATAATATAGCTAAGCTAGCTAAGCTAATAGAAAATGAAATAGTATTCAAAAAAGGAATTTCTTTGGGTCAATTAGGAAAAGTAACAAATAATAAAAATTTTGATGTATGGGAAATATAGTTGTCAAACAAAAACTTATAAAAATTATTGAAAAAGGTATAAGTTTTGAAATTTCTCAAGATAAACTTTTGATAAAAGGTGATTTGACAACCTTGACTCTTAAGGAGAAAGACTACTTGAAAGAGAATAAAGAAGCTATTGTTTTTTTAATTGAAAATCAGGATGTTCAGAAGTTAATTCCAAGAGTCCCTATATCCAATGAAGGGTATGTTTTATCCTCTTCTCAGCATCGGTTATGGATTTTGAGTCAGTTTGAACAGGGCAATATTGCTTATAATATGCCTGGTGTTTTTGTTTTTGAGGGTGCATTAGATTATG
>JBLHOX010000030.1:0-14672 GCA_047623725.1 Dokdonia sp.
TAAAACGATCCTTAAATACCTGTCTTTCAAGCTCTTTTAATATTCTCATCTCACTTCGATTTGAATATAATTTACAAAATAAAATGCTCATAATCAAATAATTGAGATGCAAATGGGTAACCCTATAATTTTATTTAAAAATGACTTTTGTTTAACAAGTTTTCGCTGTTTTTGATTAATTAATTCTTTTCTTTATTAATAGTTTCTGTAGAAACTATTTTGTATTTTGCAGAAATCCAAAATAAGTAACATATATGTTAATAATACAAGTAAAGGAAGGTGAGAATATTGATAGAGCTATAAAACGCTATAAGAGAAAAGCAAGAAATACGAAGTTGTTGATTAATTTAAAAGCGAATAGACATTACACAAAAAAATCTGTAAAAAGAAGAAAGGAAATGGAGAAAGCTTCTTATAAGCAACAATTACAAGCTCAAGAAAACTAAAAATAGACAGTTTTAAAATTTATTATAAAACATTCTATCAAACTCTGCAAGGATAGAAAAAAAATGTTGTGTTTTATTTCACCATCTATAGGAATATGGTGAAATAAAAGAAACTACCAATCATTTAGAAAACATTAGAAGGGAATAAATCTGAAAATCAGACAAAACTTGCTTTTTTTGTGATGCTCAATACCAAAGCCATAACGTAATTTTCTTGTTTAAGAGGTTAAGAACCTTAGGCTAACATTAACAAAATCAAAACAGTATGAAATTTTTACATATCAATAGGAAAACGGAAAAAGAGAAAATATACAGTGTTAAGATGGGTGAGATCACTGCTAAGGTTACCTATATCAAAAAATACTTTTTGGGACTACCCATCAAGACCATCCATAAATATCGTGAAACATACTACGGCGAAGTAAAAGATTACGACGATTGTGACCTCTTTATTTAAGCCATTGTTTGGCGTTAGCCTATAAACACATAAAGTACTTAATATAATTTATGAAGATACTAGTAATAGGAGCAGGTAATATGGGGTTGACATATGCAGAAGGCATGTCTAAATCCAAGCTACTAAAGAAAAGAAATATCATGGTGTTGGATAGTTCCGAAGAGAAATTAAAAGAACTCGACCAAATTTCACATTTTGATGCCTTTAAGGAACTGGAAGACTGTGTACCAGAGGCAGATATTATCTTTATAGCGGTCAAACCATACCAAGCCGAAAAACTGTTCAACAGAATACGGCCATTGGTAAAATCGGAGCAAATATTGATTTCGATTATGGCAGGAACAACCATAGTTTCCATAAAAGAGTTGACAGGCTTGACCAAGATAGTACGTGCCATGCCAAATTTACCTGCAAAGATAGGTAAGGGATTAACATCTTTTGTGGCTTCCCCAGAAGTATCGCGGGTAGAATTACTGACCGTTGAAAGCTTATTGGATACCACAGGTAAATCTATATTGGTCAGTGATGAAAATTTTATCGATGCTTCCACAGGAATTTCTGGAAGCGGTCCTGCATATGTGTTTTATTTTATGCAAAGTATGATGGAAGCGGCACTGCAAATGGGTTTTTCCAAAAATGTTTCCAAAATTTTGGTCAGCCAGACCTTTACAGGAGCTATAGAGCTCTTTAACCAGAACAACCTATCTCCAAATTCATGGATGGATAAAGTAGCTAGTAAAGGTGGAACAACACGTGCAGCATTGGACTCTATGGAAGACAATAATGTAGGGGAACTGATAAAAGAAGCGGCCTTCGCTGCTTTTGACCGTGCCGTAGAACTAGGAAAGGAGAAAGAAAATGTTTAAAGAACTCATTGTAATTGAGATACTATTAAAAAATCAGAAAAGACTTAGAAAATTGAAACATGTATGATACCCTAGAAAAAATAAACGGAGCTTTGTTGCATCACGGAAAAACACACAATCGCTTATATTTGATGCAGGCGGAGAGAAATAATTGGGATTCGCTTATCCCCAAAATGAAAAGCCTTGCCCAAGAAAAAAGCTATAACAAAATTTTAGGTCTAATACCCGAAGAAGCAATAGAAGTGTTTCAATCGAACGGATATCAGATTGAAGCTAAAATACCGAGGTTATACAATGGTGAAATAACGGGATATTTTTTAGCGGACTACCTGAATACGGAACGTGGGCATTGTAATGAACAGGAACTAAAAACCATACAATCCGTAAAAACTATTGCTGTTGCCGCTAACAGCTCTCAAGAAGATTCTTATATGGCCCTGACTCAGAATTTGGAAGTGCGCAAGCTAAATCGGAACGACTTTCCCGCTATGGTTAAGCTACATAAAAAAGCATTCAAATCATATCCCTTTCCCATTCATAGGGCCGAATACTTATTGGAATTAGCAAAACGAAGCCACGAATTTTACGGACTTTTTGATCAAGGGGAGTTAATAGTTTCCGCTATTATTAAAATACATCAAAAAGGATCCAATGTAGAAATCATTGATTTTGCCACACACCCTAACTTAAATGGGCAGAATCTATCCTATTACCTTGTTCAAGAGATAAAGAAAGATTTTGATAAAATGGACTATAAAACAATTTATTCCTTGGTAAGGGCTTCTTCTTATGGTTTGAACATTACTTTTAGCAAGCATGGTTTTGTGCTAGGAGGGACTTTATTGAATAATACATTAATAAGGGATACTATCGAAAGTATAAATGTTTGGTATTATAATTAAATTTATAGACTACACGGTAAAGTTCATGGTTTGGCATAAGTAGGACTTATCAATGCGCCAATAATCTATGTAATTAATTAATAGGATGCAAATTATCAATCCTTTCTTGTAGGTTTTCAATATCATCTTGCAGGAATCGTTCGGTTGAAGAAATATAGCGATGCCCTGCCATATATTGCACCTCACGTATGTTGTGAAACTTTAACCAATGCGTAATCACGGATGCTCGTATCTGATGTGCGTTTTTGATATTTAGATTAATCCTACGTAGTTTTTTAAACAGTTGTTGACTGAGCGTAAAACGATCCGAATTTTGCGGTATAAAAGCCTCTGTGTGGCACGCTATAGCATTTTGCAAGGTTTCCCTATCCGTTTGTATATACTGGGCTAAGGAAAGGACTTGTGGTGATTTGATTTCTAGCTTGCGATAGTTGGTTTTACGAGTACTTGGAACATAGATATTTCCTCGCTCTAAATTTTAAGATGTGAGATCAATAGACTTCCTCTAGAAGAGCCTATAAATAAGTCATAGGTATGACCTAACTCTTCCATAAGGTATTGTGCCACGCCACCTCCAAAAGCACCTTTACTACCCCCACCTGAAATTACCAAAGCCCTCATAGTATCATTTTTGAAAAAAACATTAGACGATCGAAGATAGGACTCCTTGCTTAGTTTACGAAATCTTCCTTTTTAATAATTCAACTTATTATATATTTTGAGTGATTTTTTAGGGGTTTTGATCCTTTTTTAAGTATGCCAAGCTTAGTCTTGGATATGTAGTTTGAAACACCCCATTTGTGATACCCCACGAAGCTACTGAATTGTCATAAACTGTCATAATCCTTTTGGATAGATTTTTGACACCCATACTATAGCGAGAGGAACTTTCGTTATATTTGTGGTATAATACCTGTAATTATGGGAACAGTAGAATTAAAAGACATAGTAAAACAGTATGTAAATATAGCTGACGATAAAATCTTACGAATCGTTAAGGCAGTTTTTGAATCCTACCAAAAGGAAGAGAAAGAAGTTGATTTTTATGATGAACTTCCTGAAGCTATTAAAGATCTTTTAGAAGAAAGTATCGCACAAGCAGATCGTGGAGAAGTTACTCCTCACGCTGAAGTTATGGCAGAATTCCGAAAGAAATATAATATTGCTGGGTAGCCTGATCTTCTATGAAAGTTACTTGGACAAGAAATGCCAAGCGTTCTTATGATCGTGAGCTTGGTTTCATACTTAAAAAATGGTCAATCAAAGAAGTATCAGATTTTATGATTTTGGTGGATCGTTATATTGAAACACTAGAATTAGAAATTTTTGAAGGTAAAATCCACTTAAAACCTAATGTGTTTTCTGGAGCAATTTCAAAACAAACGAAAGTCTTCTTCAAAAAATATCCAAAAAAAAGACGAAATACGACTTCTTTTATTCTGGAATAATACGCAAGATCCTGAAGATCTAAAGAAAATCCTTAAATCATTTTCCTAAAAAATATTTAGATTTCACCTATTTGACTAGAATGAACTACCCTGAGGCAGAGCCTCGAGGAATTGTTTGGTAAATGAATCCCTCTAAAACTATATATAATAATTGAATATTATTAATAATGTAGATATGTCCGTTCGATAACTTTGACACCTAACCTGACAATCAAGTCACCCCAAAAGCCATATCCAAAAGCCATATCCAAATGCGCTTCTCAATTCAGATTGTAATTCATTAATAGCTAAGTTTTTTGATGTTGCTCCTAAATTTTCATTTTTCATGTAGGAGAGGATTAAGCTAGAAGCTCGTGAAACATATTTTTCGGAATCACTTTTATGATCATTATCTTCTATACCAAACAGAGATTTTAAGGCACCTTCTATGAGGTATTGTGCTCCAGCTTCAACAAAAGCTTCGCCTATTATTTCTTCAAAATCTAAAAAATGTGCGTGTAAATTATATATTGAATTTACATTCCCATTGTTCTTAAGTTTAATATAAACATATCTATTATAAACTTTAGACGGCATTGATATTAGTTCAGTTCTAATACCTGAATTTACTCCACTTTTAATGAGAGATTTATAATTTTCATCACTATAAATATAGATATCAAAATTAGATGTTGAAGATTTATTTTTAAGAGTAAAAATAGCCTCACTACCTGAGGGGATATAATATTTCCAATAACTATATTGATTCGGTACTAATGTCGCGTGTCCATAATTTCCATGAGGCAGTTTTTTCGATTCAATTGGTTTAGTAGACCAATTATTTGAATTGAAATATTTTTTTGAAAATAGATTTTTAATTGAAATATTTGACCAATACCAAGGAGTCCAGCCATCTTCACCTTTAGGCTCTCTTATATCTATAGTAGAAAATATGGATGAGATTTTGTCAAACTCTAATATTATTGAATATGATTCTCCATATTTTACATTATAAATTTTATTAAACTCATTCCCGTAAAATTTTCTAGCATAATATTTATATGATTTAAATGAACTTAAAGAAGGTTCAATATAAATACCTTTATTGATATACATCTGTCCATCTTTTTTAGGGGTATAGTTAAAACTAACCACCGTTTTATCATTATATAATTTTATGGATATAATATCCATTTCATTAGTATTAGATTGAAAAGTTGGGTTTAAAATGGTTGTTTGTGCTATGGAAATTGACACATAAACCATAAAATAAAAAGTTATAGCGTTTTTCATTATATATAGATTAACTGTTATAAAAGGACAGATAAACAATTATTAATATCTAAGGAGTACAGACAAGTAACCCCCAGTGAAAACTGAGGCTTGTTTAGAGTAATACATTTAATTTAAGGAATTACTAATCTATATAATTAATTGATAGGATGCAAATTGTCTATCAATTCTTGTAGATTTTCGATATCATCTTACTGGAATCGTTTTGTAGAAGAGATATCCCGATGTCCTAGCATATATTGCACCTCACATATGTTGTGAAGCCTTAACCAATTAGTAATAACTGATGTTCGTATCTGTTGTGCATTTTTGATATTGAGGTTAATTCTATGCCGTTTTTTAAAGAGTTGGCGACCAACGACAAAACGATCCGAATTTTGCAATATAAAAGCCTCTGTATGGCATTTTATAGCATTCTGGAGGGTTTCACTATCCGTTTGTATATACTGAGCTAAGGAAAGCACTTGTGGCGATTTGATCTCTAGCTTGCGATAGTTGGTTTTTCTAGTACTTGGTACATTAATATTCTCTCCTTCTAAATTTTAAGATGTGAGATCAATAGACTTCCTGTAGAAGTGCTTATAAATAAGTCATAGACATAACCTAACTCTTCCATAAGCTATTGTGCAACGCCACCTCTAAGTCTTAATGGACTAATACCAAATGAGTTTAAAAAATAAATAAATTATGTAGTCTTTTTATAAATTATATTTCTCAGTCAAATAGGCTCCTATTTCTGCTTCCATCGCTTTGTAGCTTTTTTTCTTAAGCTGCATCATTACAATCAAGAAAACAAGCCCTGTAATAAAAAACAATGTGATACCAAGAATAAATGGAATGAATATACGTAGGTCTAACATATTCAAATTACCCACACATATTATATAATCCTTATGTTGTCCTACGACTACTTGATCCATTCCATCGCTAATGTTAATGGTTTTTTTATTTAAAAACGCATTCTTTACTTTATACTGAGGAAACGCCGTTTGAAGTTCTTGTTTTAAAGATTCTATGTCTATAGAATTAGTGAGTGCTATTTTCATGTTTTGACTTTTCTATGGTTAAACTCAATGTGTATTAGAAAATCTAGTACACCTCTAAGCTAGAATTATCAATCTGAAAATTCACTTTTTTTTAGTGAACGCCTTATTTTAATTAGTGAATCATAACTAAATGATTGAATGTTATTACGATTACACCAAGTATTTGTTTCCTCATCTCTAAAGGGAGCAAAAATAAATTCAGCGCAAAATATAATGCTGCTGGATAAATTTATGATGTCCTCTGGACTGATCTTGTAGACGTATTGCACGACCAAGAACTAGATTTTATTAATGTAAAGTTTACTATTAATGAAGTCATTTCTAATGTCAAAGGGATTAAAACGATACTAAAAGAATAAAAAACATTGAAGATATTCCAAAACAAAATGTTTGTAACGTTTGCCATTAAAAAGAGAAATATAGTAAAACAAAAAAGAGAGGTTCAATTTGAACCTCTCTTTTTTGTTTTACTATGCGGTTACATTACTTTATATAACTGATTTACTTATCGTATTTTTCCTTATACGAGACGTTTTATTTTAAACGTATCGTAGCGATAGCACTGCCATATATTGTGAAGCTTTAACTAATGTGTAATTACCAGTGCTCGTATCTGATGAACGTTTTTATTTCTCGAAATACAAGAGACTTTACAGTGTATATAATAACGGTATATTTAGGAAACCACCAATTGATATCCCGTGGCCAGATTGCCTGTAATAACCACCGTTTGACCTGGTAACATTTTTGACAGTGCACTCAATTTATTTTTTATTTCATACAATTCCCCATTTGGAGGGCAGTATTGGCTGTAACCATCAACAACGGCTACTGACATAGGCCATTCAAATTGATAGTTTACAGTAGATGAAGGAAGTACTGGCACCGGAGGAATGTATTCATTAGACCCAAACTTGGGATGAACAAATATCATAGCCCTGCTATTATTCGTCAAGGCTATATCTGCTCCGCCCAGATTAGTTCCTACAAGTTCCATGTCCACCTTTTTGTTTGCTTCATTCCATTGTGCGTTATAGGTGGTTGGTGTTCTTTTAACATTGTCCCACCAAACAGAATTCGTTTGCTTGCCGCCATACGGATCTGTATTGGATTCTCCCTGCGGGTAATAGTTAGTAACAAGTTCCATTTGATTTGGAAAAGGCTCTATATATGGTTGACCTTGAGAAGGACCAACCACTTTCCAAGCGTACGTATTGGACTCCGTCATGCGTGATATAAAAGCGACAAGAATGTTTTCACCGGTTTGGTTTAAAATTGTGAAATTATTTTCTGTAGGCATATTTTTGATTTAGTTATTCCTATGTAATGTAATCACTTTTAGTATAAGGTTCGTCAAATAATAGCCTACATATAGCAACGAGGGCTTATTAAAAGAAAAAGAAGTCGTTGCCTCCTGCCTCGCCTTTACTTCCTAAGGTATTAAACTTCCAGCTAAAGCTCAGCAAGAAATATTGTTCTAATACGGTACTTTGTACATCCTGTATGAAGTTTGCATTTGCGGTACGACGGGCATTAGTGTTTTGATTAAGGACATCATATACTTTGAGGGTTACAGTCGCTTTATCTTTTAAGAAACTATAGGCCACTGTACTATTCCAAAACCAAGCACTTTGTTGAAAGCCTGGTGCCACATTGGGGTTATAGCTGTATTGTATCTCATTACGCCACTCTACGTGTTTAGGTATAAATAATGCCGTACTTAGGTTTAAGCTATGTCTTAAGAAGTCTTGATCTTCAAAATCATCTAATCCAAAAATCGTATTTGAAAAACTTAAGTTATAACGCGGTCTAATTTCAAAGAGATCTTTCCAAGTAAAAGATGCATTTATATTAGGTCCTATAGATGTTGTTCTACTGGCGTATTGTACATCATTATTAAAGTTGATGTTCCGATTTGCACTTACATTAACTCCTACTCCATATTTTATAGTACGAATAGAATCTAGCTTTGAGGACTTATTATACCCACCTCCTGCATAAAATTGGTAATTACCATCTACATTTACATAGGTAGTAGAACGCACCAAATTTTCATCTACCACCGTTTTTGTTATGATCGCATCATTTATGATGTTTCCATTAACATTCACATAATACCCTCCTCCTTTTTGGAAGTCGTAATTATTAAATCCCCCATAAATACTGTGATTATTTGATGGAGCCAGATCGGGATTTCCTTGTATGATATTTAAGGGATCAGAAACATCTATAAAGGGGTTTAATTGTGTTACTTGAGGAGGTCTGTTACTTAGGTTATATCCAAAATAAGAAGACATTTTTGGAGAAAATGTGTAATTTATATAAGAAGACAATTCTATAGCCTCAAAGTCTTGTGTGATATTAAACTCTGGTCTTAAAAAATCTTCATTTTCCAGTTTTCTAAAAACATAGCCTGCTCCAAAACTCAAGTTTACTTTATCTGTTTTATAGGATAGACTCACTTCTGGTGTCGTGCGTATATTTCGACCTTCAAAATCTGAACTAAGTTCTAAATTAAAGTTGTCAAATTGTTGTGTGCTCTCATTAAAATCGAAGGTACTTCGTTTTCGGATTCTGTTATCATTACGGTATCCAAATTCTAGGTCTAGAAATAACTTTTCTGCTATTAACGGTTGTCTATAGGTAACTCCAAGGTTATACCCATTTACACCTGCTTCTCCATCTGTAAACTGATCTCTATCAATCACCGAAGGGTTGTCTCCAAAAATATCCGTTTGTGATTGTATAAAATCTTCAGATTCTTGTTTATTGATTTCGTTTTGCAATCTTAGTTTTAGAAATGCGCCTTTACTTCCAAAACGCTTTGTCAAACTTAAATTATTTTCAAAATTACCGCCTGTACTTAAGGTACTATTGTTTGTACTGGATTCATTAATGCGTTCGCCTTGATCGTCAATAGATTCTTCGGTAGATGCAAAACGATTCTCGTTACGATTCACCCTAAAAGCTGGCCTAATATTTATTAAGAATGTAGAATCAACTTTTATGTTAAATGTAAAGTTAGCACTATGATTATCTACATTACCGTCAGATCGAGTATTACTGTTTGTAAAGAAACGTCTATCTGGAAGTATATTTTCTCGTTCTGCACGAACCTCATCAAAAGAGTTGGCTCCAGAGTAAAAATAATCGGCAGAGATATCAATTTTCTCTCCAATAACATCTGCATAGTTTGCTCCTGCATTCCGGCTATTTACAATACCTTGTCCGCTTCCAAAATTACGCCCATTTACTCCAAAAGAACCATTACTATTAAAAGAAAGAGAGCCTCCTCCTCCAAAGAATTTACGTATTTCACCAAAACTAAATCCTGGAGAATTCAAATTATTCCCTCCTCCTAGCACACTCACACGCCTATCATTATCAAACACATTTACAATACCCGCAAATTCAAACCGCTCATCAGTCCCTACTCCTCCTGCTACACGTCCAAAAACGCCTTTGTTATTCTCTTCAGCAATGGTTAGGTTAATGGTTTTTTTTTCTTTATCTCCTTCTTCACCTGCAAATGCTTCGTCATCAGTTTTTGTATCTGTAACTTGAATTTTTTCTACGATCTCTTTGGTAAGATTACGAGTAGCAATCGTAGGATCATCACCAAAAAAAGGTTTTCCATTAACGAGTATCTTATTTACTTCCTTCCCGTTTACTGTAATCTTACCATCTTCATCTACCTCAACACCTGGAAGCTCTTTTAAGAGATCTTCAATGTTTGCATCCTTCTTGGTCTTAAATGATTTTACATTAAACTCTAAGGTGTCTTTCTTAATGGTAATAGGTGCTCTACTTTTCACTACTACCTCATCCAGCGTCGCTATATTAAAGTCTAGAGAGATATCTCCAAGATCTACTTTTGGATTTGTCAGATCAATGATTTTTCTATAATTTTCATAACCTACAAATGAGATATTGACAAAAACTTCTTTTTGATTTGCTTTCCCTTCTAATGCAAACATCCCTTTTGCATTGGTAATGGTGTATGTAATCAAGGTAGTATCTTTTACTGTTTCCATAAAAACAGTTGCAGCTTCAAGAGGTTGTTGTGTAGTTTTGTCTTTGAGAACTCCAATAACTTCAAAATTCTGAGCTTGTGAGTAGGTGCTTGGAAAAAAAAGTAACAGAACAAAGGTGGCACGTAATAGTGTCATATAAGCGAATGGTCAATTGATTGATGATGATGAACTAATTACTGAAACATTTGTCAGACAATACATAGCCTTAACATAGTTTAGCAAACAATTAACATAACTAGAAAATGCTATTTTATTGAATACTTTGAGTTTCTTGGCTAACAAAACCAACAAGAATTTGTTTTTCAATGGCTTGAATATCACTTTGAATACTTGTGAGTTTTGCTACCACAGAAATAACTGGAAACCTTTCAAAATGATACCGTAACCCAGATTCGCTTTTATCCTGATTATCTACATCTGTTAATGTACATAAGTCATCTATCTTATTAAGAAGAAGCGTATCGCCTGCAGTTGTGTTTTTGACAAGCGCTAGACGTACTTCTTGTATATCTGTAAGAAAGCGCCTTCCTTCTTCGGTTATTTGTGATTTATCAAAAAAGATATTAGTTTCCTTATTTCCTTTTTCAAAATTGCCATCTATCCCTTTTAGTAAGGTTACTTTTAAACTTTCAACATAATTATTAAATGCTAGTGTAGTTTCTCTTAGCAGTATACTTTTTGCAAGTAGTGAGTCGTTTTGGATCGTATTAATAATAGCATTGTTATCAAACTGGGTCAGTTTGTTAACCTTGTCTAATTTTTGATTTATCTTTTCAAAAGCGTTTACAACTTCTCTATTAGAATATATACCAATCGTTATAATAGCTGCAATTATAACAGCTATAGCTATTACAATCTTACTCCAAATCTTCACTTTTATTTTTTTCTAAAATAAATAGAGATTGGTACTCCTGAAAAATCATATTTTTCTCTCAATTTGTTTTCTAAAAATCTACGATACGGCTCTTTAAGGTATTGTGGTAAGTTACAAAACAATGCAAACTGTGGTTGTGGTGTAGGCAGTTGCATACAGTACTTAATCTTAACATACTTTCCTTTATGAGCAGGAGGTGGATATGATTCTATTAAAGGTAGGAAGAACTCATTAAGTTCACTCGTTTTTAAACGACGTGTTTTGTTTTGATATACTTGTACTGCCGTTTCTATCGCTTTAAAAATACGTTGTTTATTAAGTACCGAGATAAATACAATAGGCACATCTGTAAATGGCTCTATCTCTTGGCGGATTTGTTTTTCAAAGGCTTTCATCGTCTTGGTATCTTTCTCTACCAAATCCCACTTATTTACCAGAATAACAACTCCTTTTCTGTTACGCTCTGCCAGCCAAAAAATATTTTGAACCTGTCCGTCAAAACCACGGGTAGCATCTACGACTACTAAAATTACATCTGCATGTTCTATAGCACGTACACTACGCATTACAGAGTAGAATTCTAAATCTTCTTTTACTTTTGATTTACGACGTATCCCTGCGGTATCGACAAGGTTAAACTCAAATCCAAAACGATTGTATTTTGTATCTATTGAATCTCTTGTTGTTCCTGCAATATCAGTAACGATATAACGATCTTCTCCTATAAGTGCATTTATAAAACTTGATTTTCCTGCATTAGGACGACCTACTACAGCAAAGCGAGGAAGATCATCTTCTACTTCTTCTTCCTTTTCAGGAAGTGCTTCTACAACAGCATCTAGTAAATCTCCCGTACCACTACCATTGGTAGCTGCAATCGTAAAGAAGTCACCTAATCCTAGGTTATAAAACTCTACAGCATCTGCAGCACGTTTGTTATTATCTACTTTATTAACCGCAAGAAAAATAGGTTTTTTGATTTTGCGAAGTAAGCTCGCAACTTCTTCATCCATTCCAGTGATTCCACTTTCTACATCGACCATAAATATGATAGCATCTGCCTCATCGATAGCAAGCTCTACTTGCTTATCAATTTCAGCTTCAAAAACATCATCACTTCCTATCACATAACCTCCGGTATCGATCATCGTAAACTCTCGACCATTCCAGTCCGTTTTTCCGTAATGTCTATCTCTTGTAACACCGCTTACTGCGTCTACAATTGCCTCTCGGCGTTGGATCATACGATTAAAAAAAGTAGACTTTCCTACATTAGGACGTCCTACAATAGCTACAATGGTACTCATGGTGTTTATTTAAGCTGCAAAGATACGTTTTAAAGTACGAGCCAAGAAGTAAAACCAGTACACTAATAGAATTATATATTCAATCTATTATTAGAATGTAAATCACAAAGTTATCTTTCATCTCTAGAATTCGTTTATAGTATCTTTTATTCTATGGCAACAGAATAATTGTAAGCTTTCATAAGGTATAACAACTAAGAAAATCAGCTAACTAATCTACTATGACATTTACACTTTTTCTTATCGGTATTACTGCGACTATCCTTGGAGCACTACCTCCAGGCGCTTCTAATCTTGCGGTTATTAAAACAACAATAAACGAAGACATAAAACAAGGTTTAAAAATAAGTTATGGCGCAGGTATAGGCGAAGTCACACTTGCTATCTTGGCATTAAGCTTTGGGTTTGTTATTAAAGAATACTTTGTCATGCATACTTGGATACAGATCGTACTGATTTTGGTATTAGGTATTGCTGGTATTTATTTAGTTCGCACAAAACCTAAAAAGGTAAAAGACCCCTCTTCTTTTTCTTCAAAATATGCTACAGGATTCTTACTTAGCATTGTCAATCCGCCAGTGCTTATTTACTGGGTTGTTATTTTTTCTATGCTTCATAAAAATTATAACTTTAACAGTATGGCTGCCATACCCGTTCTCATTTTATTTTTTAGTGGCGTTTTTTTAGGAAAAGTCATTACGCTATATGGCTATGGACGATTAGGACACTTAATTCAAAATAAGAAAAGTAATTTCAAGTGTTTTATAAATCGTCTTATAGGTGTCATCCTTATTTTAATTTCTATGCTTCAAGTAGTAAAACTTACGCTTCTCTAACGGTCAATAGATAGTATTCAATTTTCATAATCACTATTCAATAATTCCTTAGTGTACTGTGGCTGTGTAAGCTTTCGCGAAAGCGGACTACTAATGAGCCATGATTTTAACAATTCTTCTTATCGGTTTTATAGCTACTATCATAGGAGCTATTCCTCCTGGGGCGTCCAATCTTGCTGTTATTAAAACAACGGTACGTGAAAACATATATCAGTCTTTGAAAATAAGTTATGGTGCTGGCATAGGGGAAGTCTTCCTTGCTTTTATCGCTTTTTCTTCTGGTATGGTAGTCCAAGAATTTTTTGCTATGCATGTCTGGTTGCAATTTATAATTGCAGGAATATTAGGTATTGCAGGCATCTATTTTATAAAAACAAAACAGATTGAGAAAAGAGACAAGAGAAAATATAGTTCTAAATATTTAACAGGGTTTGCACTCAGTGTGATCAACCCGCCTGTATTAATTTACTGGGTCCTTATTTTTTCTGTACTACGTAATTCTTTTGAAATAGGGCTAGAAAGCTATTCTTTGGGGTTCATCTTATTCTTTCTAGGTGTCTTTTTAGGAAAAGTAATCACACTTTATGGATACGGAAAATTAGGAACACGTATTCAGAAGAAAAAACCGAACACGAATGCGAGTTCTCTTAATAGAATGATTGGTGTTGTTTTGATTAGTCTTTCTTTATTGCAAACCGCTAAGTTGTTGTTGTTTTAATATTTCTCACGAGTTATTACAAAATTTCAATACGCACAACATAGCCTTCTTTACTACGCACATTAAATACGGTGTCGTCTTCAAAAATAAGATACTGTCCTTTTACACCTTTTAAAACGCCTTCATACGCTGGTGTTTTATCTAGGTTTAATGTTTTCAGTTTTTCAGGATATTTTGATACAGGAAAATGAATATGGGTTTCTTCATTATCTTCAATAAAATAGGGTTTTGCTTCTTCAGGAATATAGGCTTTTAATGCGTCTCGATGTTCTATTAAACTAACGTCTTCTATTTCATTTTTAAGCATTTTACGCCAATTGGTCTTGTCTGAAACATGGGCTTTTAATGCTATTTCTGTAATACCCGCAAGATACCGATTAGGGACTTCTACAATTTCGAGTGCTTCGTGAGCGCCTTGATCAATCCATCGAGTAGGCACTTGGGTTTTTCTGGTTACCCCTACTTT
>JBLHOX010000031.1:0-14596 GCA_047623725.1 Dokdonia sp.
GTCAAATTTTTAATCCCACTTCAAACCCTGCAATCAATGATGACCTATACGAGTATGTAACACCAGTTCCTGCAGAAGAGATTGAAAAAAAAATAGAGCTTCAAGATCCTTTACCCCCAGGTACCGTGACAGAAGTTTTCATTCCAATGCGTCTCTCTATGTTAGAATTAGGGTTTACACCTACATTTTATCAGTTTGTAGACACACTTGTTGAAGTTAAAATGGCTATCAAGTTTACAAAAGAAAGTTCTTCTAGTGTAGATGTGGAAAGCAAGAGCAAGTCTAAAAGTTTTTCTAGAGGGTATAGAAGAGGGCATAGAAGTGTTAAACGCAATGTAACAACCACGCAAGTAAATGCAAACTATTCTCAAAAGTATAGTTACTCAGCAGAAGGGTCTAGTTTAATGCGTACCAAACTTGTTCCTATTCCACCTCCAGCAATTCTAGAACAACGTATACAAGAACAAATGGAAATTGCAAGAGAACAAGCCATTAATAAATAGATATAATGGCTAATATCACAAGAGAATTAATGAATGCACCCCTTCCCGAGATGGTAAAAAATCTCGGGACAGGTATTGCAGAAGCACAATATGCATTAGACAAAGTTTCTATTAAGATTGCCCAGATGATGTCGGGCTTTAAAGAAGATAAAGACGGTGTTTTAGTGCAAGATCCAGATTCACTGATAAAACTTAAAGAAGGAGAGCCAGGGTATAGTCTGTTAGCATTAGGGTTTACGCCTACTTTTTATCAATATGTAGACACTCTCATGGAGATTAAAACGTCTTTTTCTATGACACAATCCAGAGAGATTGGCGTATCTGCATCTGTTGGTGTTAAAGCATTTATGGTCACGGCATCCGTATCGGCAAGTTATTCTCAGAAGTACCAGTACTCCGCAGAGGGCAGCTCCCTTATACGTACAAAACTCGTGACGGTACCTTCTCCTGCTATTTTTGAAGAACGACTTAAAGAACTTTTACGTAACGAACCACAACCTTCATAATCGCATGGCAAAAAAGTGGACTTCATTCTTAAAACCGGATACAACTCCTACTGAAAAAAAGGAGGTATCTCAAGATATAGATCTTTCATCAATTCTTGAAGATAATGAGGATATTCAGCAGCTTCTTCAAGAAAAGGAAGCATTAGAAGAAGCACTTAAAAATACGCCTGGTACAAAAAAAGAGGGGGAAGGTGATCCACGCTTTCGCGAAAGCGAAATTATCCCCATCACCACTAAAAAAAAGTTAGAAAAAAAATGGTCACAGAATCGTGAAGAACTTCTCAAAAAGAAAAAAGAAGAAGGGAAACAAAAGGATCTCTGGGAGAAAAATCGAAACTTAAAAAAGGCAAAACTTTCTGAAAAACCTAAAAGAAAGAAACCGCTAAAGATTCGCCCCAAGAAGAAAAAAGAAGAAAAACCTTTACGAACGAAGAAAGAAGCCTCTTTACCTCCTAAACGACGTGTTCATAAAAAAACAAATCAAAAGGAAATTGAGAATTGGCTTAAACAACGGCTCAAAAAAGGAATTGAAGAATCAACCAAAAAGAAAGAAGCCCAAGCATGGCTACAAAAACAAGAAAAAGTACTTGATTCTTCAAAAAAGCAACTAATACAAAAAAAGAAAGAGGTTCAAAATTGGGTAGAAAAACAGGGGGAAATAAAAGAAAAATCGCTGGAGAATTTAAAAAATAAGCAGTTAGAAAATAGTATTACTGAAAAGCTTAAAAAACCGGCAGATACTGTTTATGCATATTTAGATCAGAAAAAGAAGAAAAAACCAACACTAAAAGAATTAGGTGTCGGTTTTCAAAAAGTATACAAGAAAAAGCAACAGGTTTTAAAAAAACCTAACCTAGAAAAAAGTTGGGAAGAGCTACTTGATAAGAGACGAGAAGTTGTCTCACAAAGTAAAAAGAGTAAAAAAGAGATGGATCAAAAAATGAAAATTGTTACTACAGTAGCAAAAGACATTTGGGAAAAACGAGATCTTCTTAAGAAAGAACGGATTCAGGAAGCAATAGCAGAAAAAAAAGAGCTTCTAAGAGCAGAAGCAAAAAAGCAAGCGAAAGCCCAAGAACGTAAACAAAATAAAAAAAACGATCGTTTTTTTTAATATGAAAAACCATGGATAATCAAGCATCTAGCGCATTAACACTCAAAGAAATCCTTTTAGGAATTACGGATAGTCTTAATCAAGCACAACATAAACTGCGTAATATGGCTCCCTATGATGAGTATGGAAGACCAAATACAATGTATCAAATTCCTTATTTAGATTTTAACTTACAAGTGACTTCTGAGTTTGAAAACATACCGCAAACAACAGCTCCTTTAACAGAAGCAGCAGTCATAAACCCCAGAGCAGTACCACAAAAACAAGCCGCTATGCTTTTTAGGCCTGCAAAACCTAAAAGTCAGTCTAGTAATACAGCTACCGAAGTGGTTAGTACCATAAGCGGTCGTTTTATTGCTACAATACCTAATGAAGGGGTTCCTCAAATTATTTTGAGGTGTAATTACCAAACACCAACGCTCGCTCCTAGCGGCACTGTTTATCAAGTAGCTCTTGAAGTAGCTATAGAGAACGCAGCTGGAGAAAAGATGTCTGGAATGCGTGTAGAATACAACTTTAATGAAGAGAAAACATCGTTAATAAATGGTGTAGCAGTAACAACTCCTCCTACATTTGATACGCAAGAAATGCTTACAGATGGTAACGGTATTGCTCAAAATACCGTGTACCTGGATGCTGTAGACTACAACAGTGGCAAAACATTATTTTTTGATATAAATGCTGGGACTATTTTAAAGAAAATTTCTATTAGCAAAATATAATCTTATTAGGTATGAAACTATTTTTTAAAACAACAGTAAAAGATCATCTAGGTGAGATACCTAATAGAATGACGCTTGCCATTCAATTTTACAATACAGAGACTAGAAATTGGGAAACGATAGCTACAGAAAATACTAGCTATACTGAGGGTGCTTATAGTTTTGAATACTATATCCCTTCTCGCATATATGGTGATAAACCTACTTTACGTAAAATACGTGAAGTTCTTCAATCGGGCGGTATGCCTATGTTTAGGCTTATAGATACCAGCTCTAAAAAACAAATACATATTCTAGCAGAACAAGGAATATATGGGATGTCTCAGGAAAATGATGACATTGATTATGATTTTGAAACCTTATTTCTTCTAGAGAGAGACAAGATAAAAGGATTAGACAATCCTAAAATACTATCTGTACGTATAGCTACTAAGAGTACGTCACAGGATATAAATCCTCAAATTAAGGAACTCAAAAAAGAGATAGAAACATTAAGACAGGAAGCAGAAGGTCGAAACGAAGGACAAGATACTTCAGGAGATCAATCTGCAGAAATTGAATCTCTTAATTCTAAGGTACATTCGCTAGAAAATGATATTCTAAATCTCAATAACGAAAAAGAAGAATTGCTTGAAAGCCAATCTGAACTACAACAAAATCTAGAAAATATAACCGTAGAAAACACTGATCTCAAAACGGATGTAACACAACAAAGTCAAGCGATACAATCTCTTGAAGAGCAACTTCTAGCACATAATGAAGGGAATCCCGATAATAGTGTCATTATTCAAGAATTAGAACTTGAAAAACAAACGTTGCAAGAACAAATAGATCATCATATCTCAGAAAAAACGATACTAGAAACGACCATAACTCAACAAGGGCAAGCTATAAATAATCAAATTTCCGAGATCAATCATTATAAGAATATAGAAGTACAGCAACAAAACACCATCGAATCTTTAGAGTCTGAAAAGCAAACGTTACAAACTCAAATAGATGAATTATCACAAGAGGCTTCAGAAGAAGAATATGTTCCTAAGTCTGTTTCTGCCAATAAACTCTATACAGATATCATTGATGAAATTCAAATAGCTAAAGAAAACACCGCATCTTCTGGTTTTAAACTTTCTAATATTTCTCTTAATCTAAAAACTGTTGCCGAAAAAGATGCACAAGGCTTACGTTTTCAGGTGATTGATATTAATAATGCTTCAGAGATTAACGGCGCAGCCATCAGTGATATAAAGATTGATATTACAGAAAATGAAACTCCTGTTGTGAATGAACTCATTGTACCAAAACTGATAGGCCTCACAGAAACCGCAGCTCGTGCGTACCTAGAGAAATTTAGTTTACGATTAGATCCTGTATATCAACTTATGAACACAATAGATAGTCCCATCATAGAAGGGCAAGCTTTTAAACAATTGCCAGAACCAGGAACCGTTACGACACCAGATACGACCATCACTGTCATTTTTGCAAAAAATAATCAACACTTAAATTAACACACTATGTCAAGTAATCCCAAAGAATTTATGAATGACACCATGGCTGCACCATTAGGGAATCTAATTGCTTCCATAGGAGAAGGAGTCGCCGATGCGCAAGCAGCACTAGATGCAGGATCATTAGCCCAAACACTCGCATTATATGATGATGAAGATGGAGATCTTATGAATAAGCGATTGCGAGAGATCGGATATCAACCTACATTTTATACCATTCCTGAAACAAAAGTGAAGGCAAAAATATCCCTTTCTATGTCACAATCTGGTAGTAGTACGTCAACTCCTTCCAGTAGATTATCAAGAGTAAAGATGTACGCAACTCCTATTAATGCGAGCAACTCTAATAAATATAATATCAATGTAAATTCAAGTGTAGAGTTAGATTTTATGATAAAACCTATTCCAGCGCCAGAAGGAGCAGAACTCAGAGCAACACCTAACGTAACAGGGAAAACGCTCACTGAGGCACAAGAAATTCTAAATGAATTTACGTTAAATTATGAAGTTCTTGCAGGTGATGATACTAAGACGGTCACCCTTCAAAGTCCTGAAGCAAAAACAACGATAAGAGCTTCAGATATTGTCTCACTCACATTTGAGGATAGCGATGATGCGTAAGGAATATGTACTATTCTGTAATGGATAAAAAGGGATGTTGGTTTAGTATGCTTTCGCGAAAGCATACCATCACTTTATTTTGCCTGATCTCGATCTTGGGGTAATCGATCTGTGTTTATGATTTTTTATTTCCGTCTTTATCAAAGTATTTATTTACTTCCTTTTTTGTATGCCATACAGCGACTCCAATACCAAGAAGTAATACCGCTAGTTGTATGAAGATTTTTAAAGGGCTCTCAAAAGGAAGTAATACTAAGCCTGTAATCATAGTGGCTATCGCAGCACGTAGAAAGTCTTTTGCGCTTTGACGATTGGCAAAATTCCAAACCTCTTGGTTGGACATAGAGCGTCGCGTACGATACCCATATAGATCATTGATCTTTTTAGGAGGCCTTTTTACATAATAATAAGCAAGAGATAGAAACAAAACACCTTGTAATATGAGTACGCTATTTTCTACATTCATACGTTTAGGTTTTGTTTCTATCTCTTGAATTAAACTCCTCTTTAAAATTATTTTATAGGCTTAATCTTGATATTACGGTACCATACTTTATCACTATGATCTTGTAATCCGATATGACCGCTTTGATATTTTCCAAAACCTTTCCAGCCTGCAAATTTTGATCCTGCGACCATCGCATCCCATTTATCTCCGTGTACGGGGAATGTAAATGCATCTTTACCATTCAATTTTAGTTTAGCAAGATTGGTTGTATGATTCACTTCTAGTTCTACTTTGTTCCACTCTCCCGCAGGATTGATCAGTCCATCTGGACGCTTAATCATATCATATAATGATCCTGCTTTATGCGTTCCTTCGGCGATAAATGAATCAGGATGTTTAGCGTCGTCCAATACTTGGATTTCTGGTCCTGTTTCATACGCTTCTTTATATTCTGAAGACTCATGAACTCCCCAAAAAATACCGCTATTCCCGCCTTCAGAGATTTTCCATTCTAAAGAAAGTATAAAGTTCTCATAGGTATCTTTAGAAATAATATTCTTGCCTCCTTCTTTTCCTGGCGTAAAAGCCATAGCACCATCTTCTATCGTCCATTCTGAGTACATGGCATCTGTACCATATCCTCTCCATTGATCCATAGAGGTTCCATCAAATAATGTAATCCATTCTGATGTTGGATCACTTACCTCAACTACTTTTGCTTCTTGGGTAGTCGTTTCTGCTTTATTTTCTGTTGTTTCGTTTTTACAACTAAACATAACAAGCGCTACAGAAAGTATCATTAGTTTTTTCATAATATCAGTTTTATAGTCCTAGTATTTTCTTTAATAATTCTTTGTCAACATCGGCTCCTGCAAAATCATCAAATCGTTTTTGTGTCGCTTCGATGATATGATTTGCAATAAACGGCGCTCCTTCTCTTGCGCCTTGTTCTGGGCTTTTTACACAACATTCCCACTCCATAACTGCCCATACATCACACCCATATTCGGTCAATTTTGTAAAGATCGTTTTAAAATCTATTTGTCCATCTCCCGGAGAACGGTAACGTCCTGCTCGATCTTGCCAGTCACTATATCCTCCAAAAGTTCCACGTTTTCCATCAGGCTTGAACTCTGAGTCTTTTACATGAAATGCTTTTATAAACGAATGATAATGATCTATATATTCAATGTAATCTAGTTGCTGTAATACAAAATGACTTGGATCATAGAGTATATTCACACGTTTATGGTTGTTTGTCGCTTCCAAGAAACGTTCAAATGTAACGCCATCGTGTAAGTCTTCTCCCGGATGAATTTCATAAGCAACATCTACCCCATTTGCATCGTACTCATTGAGGAGAGGAAGCCATCTATTGGCTAGTTCTTCAAAACCCATTTCTACAAGTCCAGCTGGACGTTGTGGCCATGGGTGCATGGTATGCCAAAGTAAAGAACCACTAAACGTAGCACTTACATTCAGTCCTAAATGCCTACTCGCTCTAGCGGCGCTTATCATTTGTTGGCGTGCCCATTCGGTACGTTTTTTAGGATTGTTTTTACAATCGTCTGGCGCAAAATTATCAAACATCAGATCATACGCAGGATGTACGGCGACTAGTTGTCCTTGTAAATGCGTAGAGAGTTCTGTAATCTCAAGACCATAGTCATTGATTTTACCTTTAAGTTCGTCACAATATGTTTTGCTCTCTCCGGCTTTGGTCAAGTCAATAAGCCGACTTTCCCACGTTGGAATTTGAATTCCTTTATATCCTAAATCTGCTGCCCATTTACAGAGTCCGTCTAACGAATTAAACGGCGCTTTATCATCCATAAACTGCGCAAGAAATACCGCTGGTCCTTTTATTGTTTTCATAATCCTCTCTAAATCTCTCCAAAGGAGAGACTTTCTTTTTCATTCCCATACTTCGACTACGCTCAGCATAGACTTCGGTGGGAATCTCGTTATTAAAATTTCTTTCCTTTTTACGCTTTCGCGAAAGCGTACTCATTAAGACTCCAACTCCACCCAAACATTCCCATCACGATGTGACTGTACGGCTTTTTCTATAAAATTCATACCACGTACACCGTCGGTCATACTAGGATATTCGCCTTCATGGAATTTTTCTCCTCGTATCGCTTTTGCAACACCTTTATAGATATTACCCATCGCATCAAAGATCCCTTCAGGATGTCCTGGAGGCAGTTTTGTGCCGTCTAATGAGAAGTCACTATTATATGAGTGTCCAGGTTTTAATACGCGCAAAGGCTGTCCTTCTTCTAGTAAATACAGATAGTTTGGGTTTTCTTGCTCCCATTTAAGGGCTGCTTTTTTACCATATATGGCTACGGTGAAGTTATTTTCTTCTCCTGTTGCTATCTGACTTGATCGCAGTACGCCTTTTGTGTATTCATCAAGACGTAATAAAACCGTCCCATCAATATCCATTTGGTTATCTGCATACAAGTGATTTAAATCTGCTAAAATTGATTGCACTTTCTGCCCAGTAACAAATTCTAACATTTGATACGCATGTACACCTATATCGCCCATACAACAGCTAATTCCCGATTTCTCAGGATTTAATCGCCAGGTAGTCGCACGTTGTTCGGTATCGTGTATGAGTGGATTGATCCATCCTTGGTAATACTGAACATCTACTTTTTGGATCGTTCCTATCTCTTCGTTAGCAATCATGGCTTTCATCTGCCGCACCATAGGATATCCTGTATAGGTATGTGTCAACCCAAAGATATTTCCATTTTTTTGCTGGATGGCTTGTAACTCCAATGCTTCAGCATAGGTCATGGTCATCGGCTTTTCACAAATCACATGAAACCCTGCTTCCAATAGTTGTTTTGCCATTGGGAAGTGCAGAAAATTAGGCGTTAGTATGGAGAATACTTGGATGCGCTCTGCTTCTGGGCGTGCTAGCTCTGATGCGATCATGTCATTCAGATTGGCATGAATACGATCTGTTGCGATGCCTATTTCTTTCGCGAAAGCGAGACTCACATTCACATCAGGATTAAAAACAGCTCCTGTAAGTTGATACGCATCAAACATACTTGCAGCGACTCTGTGTAAGACACCTATTAAACTATCACCACCGCCACCAAGGACACCCCATTTTATTTTGTTACTCATAGTACTCTTATTCTTTTACTTCAATTTTTTCATTCTTAAATGCCAATAGGAAAAATAAGAATACCGCTGCGGCAATTCCTGCAGGAAGCACCCATATGTCATACCAGTTGTGGCCACCGTCTGCAATTGCATTAAGGTCTGTAATATACCCAGCAAGACGGAATCCTACAAGCATTCCTAGTCCATACGTAGCAAGTGTAATAAGTCCTTGCGCAGAACTTTTAAATTTTTCTCCTGCTTTAAAGTCTGTATAAATCTGTCCAGACACAAAAAAGAAATCATAGCAAATACCATGAAGAATAATTCCGAAAATAAGCATCCATGTATTTTCTCCGGCGTCTCCGTAGGCAAATAATAAATAACGAACTACCCAAGCAATCATACCCACAAGCAGCGTCGTTTTAATACCGTACTTCTTTAAAAATATAGGTAGTAATAGCATAAATGCAATTTCAGACATTTGCCCAAAGGTCATTTTTCCTGCTGCGCCTTCCATTCCTAATTCATTTAAGTACTGGTTTGCGTGCTGATAATAGAATGCTAATGGGATACAAATTAAAATAGATGCAATAAAAAAGACTAAGTACTTTTTGTCTTTTAACATCCCTAAAGCATCAAGTCCTAAAATATCACGTACCGTTACTTTTTCAGATTTATCTACTACTGGTGGCGTGTCTGGAAGTGTAAAACTAAATACTCCTAATAGCGCTGCTGCTACAGAAGCCATTATAAACGTATTTTGAAGTACATTGTCTGACTCCCAAGCGAGGAAACCTATCACAAGTCCAGCAACAATCCACCCTACAGTTCCTAATACACGAATGAGAGCAAAGTCTTTTGCAGGATCTTTCATTTGTCTAAAGGCTACCGAGTTTACTAATGCTAGTGTAGGCATATATAAAATCATATAAATTAAGATGTATGGGTAGAATGCGTCAAAGCTATCTGATGTTCCTGCCATATATAATAATCCCGCTCCTAATAAATGTAAAACGCCTAGTATTTTTTGTGCAGAAAAATAACGGTCTGCAATAAGGCCAATAATAAAAGGAGCCACAATAGCACCTATAGATTGCGTTTCATACGCCATTGCCATTTCTCCTCCACTTGCACTAAACGTTTTAGCTAAAAAAGTCCCCATCGTTACAAACCAAGCTCCCCAAATAAAGAACTCAAGGAACATCATGATTGATAACTGTATTCTGATCGTTGCTTTCATAAGGTCTTATTTAAGATTTTTTATTGATTTTTCAACCAATGCTTTTGTTAAGTGAACACCTTCTTTAGGATCTTCAAGTGGCCCTTCATATTCTACGCCTACATATCCTTTAAAACCTGAGTCTTTCACAATTTGCATGATGCGCGCATAATCTAGTTTTGTTTCATCACCATTTTCATCAAAATTATATGATTTTGCAGAAACTCCTTTTGCAAAAGGCATTAATTCTTCAATTCCTTTATACGTATCATATTCTTCTACACAAGGGGCTCCCCATCGCTCTCCGCCTTCTCTTTTTACACAAAAGTTTCCAAAATCTGGAAGTGTTCCTACAGTCTCCATGTTTACCGCTTTCATTACCGCAACAAGTTTTGCGCCGTCACTAGACCAACCACCATGATTTTCTATAATAACATTTACTCCTATTTTTTTTCCATAAAGACCTAACTCAGAAAGAGAGGCTACTGATAGTTCATGCCATTTTTCTGGATCTAATTCTCCAAATAGGTTTGCTCTTACAGAATGTGCTCCCATAAGTTTAGCGGCATCCATCCAAATTTTATGATTTTCTATAGCTTCTTTCAGCTTTTCAGGATTCGGATCTGCCAATTCTCCAGCATGATCTACCATAATAAGTACATTCTCTATTTCGGCTTGTTTACTTATTTCAAAAAGTTTGCTAGCAAGGGTCATCACACGTTCTCTGTAATTACCTCCTGTTTCAAGTACAGATGGATATAACTGTGTTACATATTCTACTCCTGTAAATCCTAAATCTTTTGCTATAGGAGCAAAATCCATAGGATCCATGCTTCCATCTTTAAAAGGCCCGTTTAAAGACCATTGTGCAAGTGAATGCTTAAAATCATTGTTTGCCACAACGTCTGTTTTTATTTCTTCTTTTTCGGGGGTATTATCCTCTTTTTTTGCTTCACTTTTACAAGAAATAAGAGTGAAAACACATACTAATGCAATCGTAAAATAATTTTTCATGGAGTTCTAATTAATTAAGGCCGTACTATAACGTTTTCGCTTGTGAATTACTGTTAAATCTACGGTTTGACTAAGTTAGTCTTTTTTTAAAATTGACAAAAAACAACTTAAAATTTATATATTTGGTAAAATAGATCACAATATTTTTTCATAAATGCATACTATAGTGAATACAGTTACAGAAAATGAAACGTACGATGCGATTGTCGTAGGTTCAGGAATCAGTGGTGGATGGGCTGCTAAAGAGCTATGTGAAAACGGTTTAAAAACATTAGTTTTAGAACGGGGTCGCATGGTAAAGCACATAGATGATTATCCAACGATGCATAATGATCCTTGGGATTCTAAATTTAAAGGAGAAGTCCCTCGTGATATAAAAGCTCGATATGAGAAACAATCACGTACTGGATATGTTCACAAAGCAGAGCGTAGACACTTTTTTGTAGATGATGTAGATCATCCCTATAATGAGACAAAACGTTTTGACTGGATACGTGGATATCATGTAGGAGGTCGTTCTCTTATGTGGGGAAGACAAAGTTATCGCTTGTCTGATATTGATTTTGAAGCAAACAAAAAAGAAGATATCGCTGTAGACTGGCCTGTACGTTATAAGGACATTTCACCTTGGTATGATAAAGTAGAAGAATATATCTCTGTTTCTGGAGAAAATTTAGGATTGGAAGTATTACCAGATGGTAAATTCTCACCCCCTATGGAGCTCAACTGTGTTGAGGAAGTTCTCAAAAAGAACATGGCAGAAAGTTATAAGGATGGTCGTCTACTTACTATAGGACGTGTAGCCCATATTACTGGAGACAAAACATATGATGGTCGTTCTGCATGTCAATTTAGGAATAGATGTATGAGAGGATGTCCGTTTGGAGGCTATTTCTCAAGTAACTCATCTACCCTTCCGGCTGCTGAACGTACAGGAAACATGACGCTTCGTCCATTCTCTATCGTAACAGAAGTGATGTACGATGATGAGACAGGAAAAGCAACAGGCGTTAGAGTGACAGATCAAGAGACGATGGAGACGATGGAGTATAAAGCTAAAGTGGTTTTCTTATGTGCATCTTCTATTGCAAGTGCTAGTATCTTAATGCAGTCTAAAAGTGAACGTTTCCCTAACGGAATGGGTAACGACTCTGGAGAACTCGGACATAATTTAATGGATCACCATTTCAAAGCTGGAGCTACTGCAAAATGGGAAGGTGATAATGACAAATACTATAAAGGACGTCGTCCTAATGGAATATATATTCCTCGTTTTAGAAATATAGGAGGAGAGACTGAGCAAGCTACGTTCAAGAGAGGATACGGATACCAAGGAGGTGCTGGTCGTGGAGATTATCAACCTCAAATTGCAGAAGCAGGGTACGGATCAGGGCTTAAAAAAGTAATTCAAGAGCCAGGTGGATGGACCATCGGACTTATGGGCTTTGGAGAGTGTCTTCCCTACCATGAGAATAAAATGGTGTTAGATTACAATGACCTTGATAAATGGGGATTACCTAAAGTAAACTTTGACGCAGAGTGGAAAGAGAATGAGTGGGAAATGCGTAAGGATATGATTGCAAGTGCAAAAGACATGCTTCAAAAAGCAGGTTTTAAAGACATCCAAACCATGGATGATCCAAGTGCACCTGGAAATGGAATTCATGAGATGGGAACCGCTCGTATGGGTCGTGACCCTAAAACATCTGTATGTAATGGTAATAACCAATTACACGCAGTGCCTAATGTTTATGTAACGGATGGGGCTTTTATGACCTCAGCAAGTTGTGTAAACCCTTCTCTTACCTATATGGCATTTACTGCACGTGCTGCAAATCACGCTGCTGCTCAACTTAAAAAAGAAGCATAAGATGAACAGAAGACAAGTACTCAAAAATTTAGGATTAGGAGCAACAGCACTTGTTGCCACCCCTACCATATTAAGCTTATTACAAAGTTGTACCAATGAGCCAGAGTTTATCCCTTCCTTCTTATCTATGGAAGAAGGGCACGCGCTACGTCGTATGGTTGATTTAATCATTCCTTCTGATGAAGCTATTCCTGGTGCTGTAGATGTAGGTGTACACCAATTTATAGATAGTTTCTGGGATCAAGTTTCAACGCTTGAAAACCAGACACAAACTAGATTAAGTTTTAAAGGATTAGCAACTCAGTTTCAAACGACATTTAATAAACCGTTAGGAGAAGGAAAAGCCGAAGATTTTGATCAGCTTTTAAAGAAATATCTCATCGTAGATAAGGCACAAGAAAAAGCCTATGATGAGAAGCTTGGAGAATTTTACCAAGCCTTCCAAAAAGACAAAAGTACTACGCCAGATCCAGATGTCGCTTCGTATGCGCTTTTACAAGGAATACGTGGCATGACCGTTTGGGGTTGGAAATCTTCTGAAGAAATTGGAGAAAATGTCCTAGTGTATGAGCCTATTCCAGCACAACAAGTAGGATGTCTTTCTGTGAGTGATGCTACTGGAGGAAAAGCATATTCCCTTCCATAAGGAGAATACACATTAATTCCCGCAAAGACGGAAATCTCATAAAGCGTATACTGGAAACTAAATAAAATGCAGGTAGGAATCTCATACATATAATTAATAATAGCGATGACGGGATAAGATATCCGCCTTCGCGGATATGAAAACATATTATGGATAGAAGAAAATTTATACAAAAAGGAGCTCTTACGGGTTCCTTTTTGGGTTTAGGTAGCCTAGGTGTACATGCTATGGGAGATGTGACTCATTCCGCTTTCGCGAAAGCGGACACAGAAAAACACAACTTCAATTTAAACTATGCGCCTCATATAGGCATGTTTAAAATACATGCTGGCAAAGATCCTATTGCGCAACTTGAGTTTATGGCTTCACAGGGGTTTACTGCTTTTGAAGACAATGAAATGCGTAATCGTCCTATTGCACAACACGAAGCGATGGCAAAAACCATGGCAACTCACGGGATGACCATGGGGGTTTTTGTAGCTCATAAAATATATTGGACAGAACCCAATCTCGCTAGCGGAAAAAAAGCATGGCGAGATGAGTTTTTAGCAGAAATCAAAAGTTCTGTTGCCGTTGCCAAACGTGTCAATGCAAAATGGATGACCGTAGTGCCAGGTCACGTAGATTTACGACAAGATATGGCGTATCAAACCGCTAACGTGATTGAAACGCTCAAACGAGCAAGTGCTATTCTTGAACCACACGGAATTACGATGGTACTTGAACCTTTAAATTTTAGAAATCATCCTGGGCTTTTCTTATCAGAATCTCCGCAAGCCTATCAAATTTGTAAAGCGGTGAATAGCCCTTCGTGTAAAATACTTTTTGATATCTATCATCAGCAAATTCAGGAAGGAAACTTAATTCCGAATATTGAGCAATGTTGGGATGAGATTGCGTATTTCCAAATAGGTGATAATCCTGGGCGTAATGAGCCTACCTCTGGGGAGATTAACTATAAAAACGTGTTTAAATACATCCACAGCAAAGGTTTTAAAGGTGTTTTAGGCATGGAACACGGAAATTCTATAGAAGGGAAAGCTGGAGAACAGCGCGTAATTGATGCGTATGTAGAGAGTGATCAGTTTTTGTGAAATAATAGTCATCTCTGACTAAGACATAAGACCGCTTCGCTGTTAGACATAAGACGTAAGACCTAATTGTTAATCATTAAAGAACTCTGTTATAAATAAATATATGAGAAATTCTTGATTTATTTTGATAATATCTTTTACTTAAATTATTTATCTTAAAACCAAAAAGCGCTGTTTTCTCGAGAAAACAGCGCTTTTT